>NZ_JBZVFJ010000028.1:0-29545 GCF_058402725.1 Fundidesulfovibrio sp.
GCTCCTTGATGCGTACCCCTTTAGGAGGGGTGGGGCCATCCCATCACTGTTAGCCGGTGTAGCCCGCGAAGCGGAAAGGGAGTCCAGAGGGCTGCGCCCTCTGGACTCCGGAGGCAAATTCCTCGGAGGCTTACCTCTCTGGGGATAACCGCACCGGGCGTCCCCTCGAAACGATCGCGACGAGTTGTCATGGCCGGGAACCTCGGAGGGCAGCGCCTTTCGAGGTTCCCGGCGTGTGAGGGTACGGTCAGGATCGGCGGGGCAGGGCGGGCCTGGCGGGGGCGGCGGCGATGGCGCAGCCGGCTTCTGTCTTGAGTTGGTCGATGATGCGCCGGAGTTCACCTGCCTGGTCGACGAGGCCGGTGATGGCGTGCGCGGCGTTTTCCACGGAGTTGGTTGTCTGGGTGGTGAGTTCGCGCACAAAGTCGAGGGATCGATTGATCTCTTCGGACGCGGCGGATTGTTCTTCAGATGCCGTGGCGATGCTTTGTATCTTGTCGGCGGAGCTTTGGGCGCCCTGGACAAGTTCCCCGAGCACCGCGCCGGAGGTGTCGGCCATCTGGCGGGCCTGTTCGATGCTGGTGATGGCCTTGTCGGTGTTGGCGATGCTGTCCTTGGCGGAGTCCTGGATGGCGGTGATGGAGTCGGTGACTTCCTTGGTGGCGGTCATGGTTTTTTCGGCCAGTTTGCGCACCTCGTCGGCGACCACGGCGAAGCCGCGTCCGGCTTCGCCCGCGCGGGCGGCCTCGATGGCGGCGTTGAGCGCCAGGAGGTTGGTCTGGTCGGCGATGTCCGAGATGACGGTGAGGATGCGCCCCACATCCTGGGAGCGTTTGCCCAGGTCGTCCATGTTGGCCTTGAGGGCCTGGGCCTGACCGGCCACCTGACGCATGGCCAGGATGGACTGTTCCACCACGGTGCGGCCTTCGAGGGCTTTGGCCTTGGCCAGTTCGGCCTCGGAGGAGGCGGAGGCGGCGTTTTTGGCCACGTCGATGACTGCTTCGGTCATCTGTTCCATGTTGGTGGCGGTTTCGCGGATGCGTTCGCTTTGGAGTCCGGCGCGGTCCTTGATTTCGTAAGCCTGGCGCGAGACTTCCTCTGTGTCGGTGCCGATGTGGTTGGCGACGGATTCGAGCAGGGCGGCAGCATGTCCCATGCCGTCGCAGCGTGCCTTTTCGGCCTTGTCGACGGCCTCTTCGGCGATGTTCCGGGCCTGTTCCGCAGCGGCGGCCTTCTCTTCGGCTTCCCTGGTTTTCGATTCGATGGCCTGGATGTTGGAGCGCAGGGTGGCCACCATGGTGTTGAGGGCGGCCTGCATGTGCGCGGCTTCGTCGTTGCCTTGGGCGTCGAGGTTGATGTCCAGGTCGCCCTTGGCGCAGCGCTCCGCAGCCTCTGTAGCCTCGCGGATGGGGCCGGTGATGGTGGAGATGATCAGCCCGCACAGGCCGATGATGATCACCAGGGTGATCGCGATGCCGGTGAAGATCCTGGTGAGGATCGAACGGATGCGTTCTTCGCTTTCTGTGCGGATGACCTGCTTCTGGCGTTCCACGTTGTCGATGTAGACGCCGGTTCCGATCCACATGTTGGTGCCAGGAATCATGATGGCGTAGGCAAGCTTGGGCTGGTCGCCCTGTCCGGGCTTGGGGAAGACGTATTCCACGAAGCCGCCGCCCGCCTTGGCCTTGAGCATGAGGTCGCGCACGAAGTAGACGCCGTTCTTGTCTTTCGTGTCGGCGAGGTCTTTGCCCTGCGTTTCCTTGCGGGTGGGCAGGGCCACGTTGGTGGTGTTCTCGTAGACGAAGAAATAGCCGGACTTGTCTGCCTCGAAGCGGATGGGATCGACCATCTGGCGGATGAGGTCGATGCGTTTTGCCGGGTCGGATTGCGATTTGATTGCCTCTCCGATGGAGAGGGCCATGGAGTCCGAGGAGATGGCGAGCTTCTGCTTTTCGCCCTCGATCATGATGTTCTGGGCCGCGAGGACGTTGTGGTCGAGCACCTGCTTGATGCCCATGTAGAATGCGGTGACCACCCCCCCCACGAAGGCCGAGAAAAGGATGATGAGCAGGGCGAAGCGCCAGGAGATGGAAAGGCGGCGGAAGAAGAGGCGGAATCCATTGGCCCGGGGGTTGGCTGAGGTCATGGATCGATCCTCCTGGAAAGATGAGAAATCAATTCTTGGGACAATATCCCGAAAAGGCACTCCTTGGGCAAGAAAAAAAAGGGGGGCCGGTCGGCCCCCCAGGATGATGCGGGATGTGCGCCTAGCCGGGCAGCATCCACTTGAGCGGATAAGCCATGAGCATGGTCAGGCAGGAGATGAAGAGCACCATGGCCACGGAGTGCCACAGGGTGAAGCGGAAGATGTCGCCGTCCTTGCCGTGGAGGCCGGTGGCGGCCACGGCCACGGAGATGGACTGGGGCGAGATCATCTTGCCGGTGACGCCGCCGGAGGTGTTGGCGGCCACGCACAGTTCGGGGCGCACGCCGATTTCCAGGGCGGTGGTCTTCTGGAGGTTGCCGAAGAGCAGGTTGGACGAGGTGTCCGAACCGGTCAGGAACACGCCCAGCCAGCCGAGGATGGGGGCGAAGAACGGGAACATGACGCCCGTGCCGGCCAGGGCCATACCGAGGGAGGTGGACATGCCGTTGGCGTTCATGATGAAGGCCAGGCCGACGATGTTGCCGATGGAAACGATGGGCCAGCGCAGCTGGTTGCAGGTCTTGCCGAAGCAGGCAATGGCCTTGCCCATGGTGTAGCCGGGCATGATGAACACGGAGAGCAGGCCCGAGAGCAGGATGGCGGTGCCGGCGGCGGCCAGGGGCTGGAAGGCGTACTTCACGGGCTGCGGGGTGGCCACGTTGTTGACCATCTTGGCCACCATCATGTGGTACATGGGCCATTCGATCTGGATGTTGACGGCGGCGGCCAGGATCTTCTTGATGGAAGGCCAGCCCTGGATGAGCACCAGCACGGCCAGGATCAGGTAGGGCATCCAGGCGCGCAGGATTTCGCCAGCGGAGTAGCTGCTGGTGGCTTTGCCGGTGGAAGGCGGCTCGTCGGGGAAGTGGAAGGTGGTCTTGGGCTTCCAGACGCGCAGGAAGGCCCACAGGGCGATGATGGTCACGATGGCCGACAGGATGTCGGGCAGGGTGGGGCCGTGGAAGTTGGACATCAGGAACTGGGTGCCCGCGAAGGCCACGCCGGCCACGAGCAGGGCGGGAACGACTTCCATGGTGCGCTTGAAGCCGCACATGGTCACGGAGAGCCAGATGGGCACGATGATGGACAGGAAGGGCAGCTGGCGGCCGACGATCTGGGAGATGACCATTTCGTCGAGCTTGGTGGCGCCGGCCACGGCGGTGATGGGGATGCCCACCGCGCCGAAGGCCACGGGGGCGGTGTTGGCCAGCAGACAGAGACCCGCGGCGTAGAGGGGGTTGAAGCCCAGGCCGGCGAGCATGGCCGCGGTGATGGCCACGGGGGTGCCGAAGCCGGCGGTGCCCTCGATGAAGGAGCCGAAGGCGAAGCCGACGAACACGGCCTGGAGGCGGCGGTCGTCGGTGATGGTCGCCAGGGAGTTCTTGATGATCTCGAACTCGCCGGATTCAACGGTCATGTTGTAGACCCACACCGCGGTGACGACGATCCACACGATGGGGAAGAGGCCGTAAACAAAGCCGTAGGTGTAGGAACCGATGGCGGTGGAAGCGGGGATGCCCCAGAACACGATGCCCAGCACGAGGGCGGCCAAGCTGGCGACGGCGCCGGCCACGTGGCCCTTGGCGCGCTTGACCGCGAGCATGTAGAACAGGATGTAGATGGGGATGCCCGCGACCAGTGCTGACATGACATAGCTGTCACCCAGCGGTTTGTAGACTTGCAACCAGGCGCTCATCAGTTCCTCCTTCAATGGGTTGGTTGAATTCTAGCCCAGGGTCTGAGCGTAGAGTTCCACGGGGTGCTTGACCGCGATGCGGTCGCCGGCCTGGGACATCATGTCTGCGATCTGCATCATGCAGGCCGGGCATCCCGCGGCCACCACGTCGGCCCCGGTAGCCACAATGCTGTCGCGCTTCTTCTTCCCGATCTTGGTGGAGACGGAGTAATGCTGCAGGTTGAACGAACCGCCGCAGCCGCAGCAGACGTCCGAACCGGCCATTTCCACCTGTTTCAGGTTGGGGTTGGCGCCGAGCACGGTCCTCACCTGCCCGCTCACTCCAAGGCTCTTCTTGAGATGGCAGGGATCGTGGATCGTGACCGTTTTGGCCCCAGACGCCGGTTCCGCCTTGGAAACGCCCAGCTTGTCCGCGATGAAGGCGTTGATGTCCATGGCTTTGCCGGCGAGCATGGCGATGGTCTCCCGTTCGGACTGCGAGAACCCCGAGTTCATCAACGGCCAGATGTGGTGGAAGGCCGAAGTGCAGGTGCCGCAGGGGGTGAGGATGTAGTCGAAATCACCCTTTCCGAACACCTTGAGGTTCATGCGGACCAGGTCCTCGTAGCTCTTGAGGTCGCCCGAGGCCAGGGAGGGCACGCCGCAACAGACCTGATCGACGGGCATGTAGATGCCCACGCCGTGGTGCCTGAGCACCTTGAGCACGGCCTCGCCCACGCTGGTGAACATCTTGTCCACCACGCAGCCGTAGAAGAAGGCCACCCTCAAGCCGCTCAGTCCGGGCGCGGTGTCGATCGTGCCGTTGCTGCGCAGGGGCTTGTCCGCCAGGGAGAGCAGGTGACGGTCTCCCAGAAGCGGCGACAGAAGCTTGGAACACGACGACCCGATGATGTCGTTCACCGGGGTCGTGAAGAAGCCCTGGAACTTGGAGCCCAGGGCCAGGAGGTTGTTGAACAGGGCGGGCTTGGTGATCATGCCCCGGAAGATGGCCTTCTTGACAGGCGAGAGCCCCAGGTAGGCCGTGATGATGGCCCGGGCCTTGATGAAGATGTCCAGGGCCTTCACGCCGGAGGGGCAGGCCGCCGCGCAGGAGCCGCAGAGCAGGCACTTGTCCAGGCGTTCCTTCACGGCCTCGGCGTCCTTGATCATCTCGTGGCTCAAGAACTCCAGCAGGGCGATCTTGCCGCGCGCCACGTCGGCCTCGCGGCCGGTTTCGGCGAACACCGGGCACACGCTTTGGCACATGCCGCAGCGCATGCACCCGACGATCTGGTCGTCGAGTTCGTTCAACAGTTTGAGCATGTGGTTGAGGTCGGCCATGTCGCTATTCCCCCAGAATCTTGCCCGGATTGAGGACGTTCTTGGGGTCCACGGCGGCCTTGATGCGCTTGGAGAAGAGCACGCTGGCGCGGTTGGTTTCCTTTTCCATCCAGCGCGACTTGGCCAGGCCGATGCCGTGCTCGCCGGAGAGGGTGCCGTCCAGGCCCAGGGCGGCCTCGAAGATGGCGTCCACGCCCTTCTCCACGCGGTGGAACTCTTCCTTGTCGCGGCGGTCGCAGAGGATGGTGGGGTGCAGGTTGCCGTCGCCGGCGTGGCCGAAGGTGCCGATGGTCAGCTTGTATTCCTTGGCGATCTTGTCCAGGGCTTCCATCATGGCCGGGATCTTGGAGCGGGGCACGGTGGCGTCTTCCAGAACCGTGGTGGGGCGCAGGCGGGCGAGCGAGGAGAGGGCCGCGCGGCGGGCTTCCCACACCTTGTTGCGCTCCACGGCGTCCTTGGCCACCTGGATGCGGGTGCAGCCGTTGGCCTTGCAGATGGCCTCCACCTTTTCGGCCTCCTCGGCAACCTGGGCGGGGTGTCCGTCCACCTCGATGAGCAGGAGCGAACCGGCGTCCGTGGGCAGGCCCACCTTGGCGAAGCCTTCAACCGCGCCGATGGTGAAGTTGTCCATGAACTCCAGCGTGCAGGGGACGACCTTGGCGGCGATGATGGCCGACACGGTGCGCGAGGCGGTCATGATGTCGGGGAAGATGGCCATCATGGACTTGGCGGCCTGCGGCGGCGGGACGAGCTTCAGGATGAACTCGCTCATCACGGCCAGGGTGCCCTCGGAGCCCACCATGAGCTGCGGGATGTTCAGGCCGGTGACGCACTTCACGGTCTTGGAGCCGGACTTGCAGTAGTTGCCTTCCACGTCGAAGAAGTTGACGCCCATCACGTAGTCCTTGGTGACGCCGTACTTCAGGCCGCGCAGGCCGCCGGCGTTCTCGGCCACGTTGCCGCCCAGGGTGGAGACCGCCTGGGAGCCCGGGTCGGGGGGGTAGAACAGGCCCTTGGCGGCCACGGCGGCGGCGAACTTGGCGGTGATGGCGCCGGTCTGGACCACGGCGTACATGTCTTCCTCGTTGACTTCGAGGATCTTGTTCAGGGCGTTGCTCAGGAGCACGACGCCGCCCTTGGAGGGGATGGTGCCGCCGGAGAGGTTGGAGCCCGCGCCGCGCACGGTGAGGGGCAGGCCGTTGTCGTTGCACAGCTTCACGATCCTGCCCACCTGGTCCATCTCGGAGGGGCGCACCACCAGGGCGGGGAGCACCGGATCGAGCACGGCGGCGTCGTAGGAGTAGGAATGCTTGTCCGCCTCGGCGTCCATGACGTTTTCAGCGCCGACTATGCCGACAAAAGCTTGTTTGAGGGACTGGCTGACCATGCTGGTGATTCTCCCGGTCGTTTTGAGGTTGCATTGCCCTCCCCGGTCAAGGAGGGTCTGGTCAGGCGTCCTTAACAACAATCGTGCCAAGGTTGCATTTCTTTGATTTGCCTTTTATTTCAAAATGTTAAAGATATTCCCGTCTCCAGGCGGCGTCTTTGGGAAATTAATCTCAATCTCTGTCTGATGAAAATTAGTCCTTATATTCTCTGTTGTTAGTAGGCGTGTTGCGTGGCGCGGCGGTAGTCCGGTTTCCCGGATGGCCTGCCTGCGTCCGGGATTTCAGACGGGAGGTTGGCTGGGCAAGGTTCATGACCTGGCCTCGCGATTCAGGGTTCATTTCGCGAAGAGATGCCGTTTTCCTGCGCAAGAGACCTGTTACGAAGAAGATTGTTCACATTATATCAGTAAGTTATGTGCGCTGTGCCAGCATTGTGAAAATGTGGACAATAAGGCGGCTAAGCCCTCTCCGAGGCAATGCCGCATCGGGACAGAGGCGTCCGGTCCGCCTGACAGCGCTTCCAGCGCAGGACGTGGCGGTTCATCAGACCCTTGGGGCCTTTGGGCCGCGCCTGCTTGGCACGGGTTCAACCGCGAGTCGATGCGAGTTCCAGCAGGATCGGACATCAGGTCAGTAGGGAGGATTCCCCGTCGGCCGGGCGTCTCCCATGCGGAATCCCCGCCATGCAGCGCGGCGGCGAGAGGTCTCGAAGGATCGGTGCGGGCGGTCGGACGGCAGGGAACGCGGACGAACGGACGGCACGGAGCGCGGCGGGCGGAGGCTTCGCCCCCCGTACTTCCCGACCGCTTCGGGGAGGCTGTCGGCGCGGCGGCGGCTTCTCGAGGGCCACCGCGCGTATCGGCCATCCGGCCGCTAGAGGGTCATGTTGTGCTTCTTGAGCAGCGCGTAGAAGTGCGAACGCGAGAGCCCCGAGGTGTCCAGCATGGCCTGGAGGTCCTTGCCGCTCTGGAAGAGGAGGGCGTCCAGGTATTCGCGCTCCTTGGCTTCCTTGAAGGCCTTGAGCGCGGGGAGCATGCCCGCGCAGAGCCCCACGGGGCCCGGCAGGGGCGCTGCGGGCTCGGCAGGGCGCACGCGCTCCATGTTGGCCTTCATCACGTGCAGGCGCACCTCCACGGGCAGGTGCTTGGCGTAGAGGGTGGGCTCGTTCCCGGCGGAGGCCAGGGCGCGCTCCATCACGCCGAAGAGTTCGCGCACGTTGCCGGGCCAGGAGTAGGCCATGAGCATGTCCGAGAAATCGGTGCCCATGCCCTTGGTGGGCAGGCCGTAGCGTTCGCAGAGGTCCGTGAGGTGCGAGGCGGCCAGGCTCTTGATGTCCTCGCGCCGTTCTCGCAGGGGCGGCAGGGCGATGACGAAGGTCTTGAGCCTGAAGAGCAGGTCCTGGCGGAACTCGCCCCGGGCCGCCATTTCCTCCAGGTCCCGGTTGGTGGCGGCGATGAGCCGGAAGTCGCTCTGGATTTCCACGCTCGCGCCCACGGGGCGGAAGCGCTTCTCCTGGAGCACGCGCAGGAAGGCCTTCTGGATGGTCAGGGGCATTTCGCCCACCTCGTCCAGGAACAGGGTGCCGCCGTCGGCCAGCTTCACCAGGCCGGGCCGGTCCTGGTCCGCTCCGGTGAAGGAGCCCTTGCGGTGTCCGAAAAGCGTGCTTTCCAGGAGCGTTTCGGTGAGCGAGGCGCAGTCCACGGCCACGAATTCGCCCGAGGCGCGCATGGAGTTGGCGTGCACGGTGCGGGCCATGAGCTCCTTGCCAGTGCCCGTCTCGCCCGTGACGAGCACGGGCCCGGTGAGGCGCGAGGCCTGGGCCACCTGGTCCAGGCAGGCCTCAATGCGCGGGCTCGAGCCCACCACGCCCTCGCGGCGCAGGGCCACCGTGGCCCCGGCCTGCTCCTTCTCCTTGTGGTACTTGAGCGCCCGGGTGAGCGAGAGCATGGTCTGCTTGATGGGAGCGGGCTTCACCAGGTAGTCCCAGGCGCCGCCGGAGATGGCCACTTCCGCGCCGTCGGGGTCGCCCAGTCCCGTGAGGATGATCACCTCGGGAGGGTTGTCGCCCCGGCGCACGGCGGGGAGGGCCTCCAGGCCGTTGCCGTCGGGCAGGCGGATGTCCAGGAGCACCACGTCCACCTGGCTGGTGCGCAGGAGGGCCAGGCCTTCGGCCAGAGTGCCCGCTCCCAGGAAATCGAAGCGCATGCGGCGGGAGAGGCTTTGAAAGGTGCCCCGGATTTCGGGGTCGTCGTCGATGACGAGGATGGTGGACATCAGGCTTGGTTCTCGTCCAGGAGCAGGCCGATGGCGCCGGCCAGCTCCTCGCCGTTGTAGGGTTTGAGCAAAACGGTGCGGATGTTGCCCGCGTGCTGGGCGGCCGTCAAGGCGCTGCGCCTGCCGGAGACGAGGATCACGGGCAGGTTGGGGGCGATGTCCTCGATGCGCTGGGCCAGTTCCACGCCGGAGAGGGTGGGCATGTCGAAATCGGTGACCACCACGTCGAACGCGCCGGGCAGGGCCGTCACGGCGTCCATGGCCTCCTGCGCGCCGCTCACGGCTGTGACTTCGTAGCCCAGCAGGCTCAGCACGCGAGGGATCACGGTGAGCTGGTCCGCGTCGTCCTCGACGAAGAGGATGCGCTCGTCGCCCCGGCGCGCGGCGGCCTTTGCGGCCATGAGGGCGCGGGGGAAGCTGGCGTCGAAGTCGCCCTGTTTGGGCAGGTAGATCTCGAAGGTGGTGCCCTTGCCGGGCTGGCTGGCCACGCGCAGGCCGCCCCGGTGCGATTTGACGATGCCGTGCACCACGGCCAGGCCGAGTCCGGTGCCTTCGCCCTTGGCCTTGGTGGTGAAGAAGGGGTCGAAGATGCGGTCCATGATGTCCGGGGGAATGCCCGGTCCCGAATCCGAGACGGCCAGGCGCAGGTAGCGCCCGGGCTGGACGTTGACCATCTCGGCGTGCGTCTCGTCCAGGTCGGCTTCCACGAGTTCCAGGGCGAGATGTCCGCCGGTGTCGCGCATGGCCTGGAAGGCGTTGGCGCAGATGTTCATGACGATCTGGTGCACCTGGGTGGGGTCGGCGAAAGCGATGGCGGGGTTGACCTGGATGTTCTCGGAGAGGGTGATGTTGCGCGGCAGGGTGGCGGCGAAGATGGCCAGGGCCTCGTGGACCACCTCGGCCATGTCGGTGGGGGCGAAACCCTGCTGGGAGGGGCGGCTGAAGGCCAGGATCTGCTGCACAAGCCGCGAGCCTCGCCGGGCAGCCTTGAGGGAGCGCTCCATGTCCTGGGCGGTTTCGGAGTCTTCCGCCAGGTCCATGAGGGCCAGCTCGGTGGAGTTGATGATGGAGGTGAGAATGTTGTTGAAGTCGTGGGCGATGCCCCCGGCCAGCGCGCCGATGGCCTCCATCTTCTGGGACTGGAGCAGCTGGCGCTCCAGGGAGAGCTTGGCTGTCACGTCCTCGGCGGTGCCCAGGATGCCCATGATCTCGCCGGTTTCGTCGTGCAGGGGCACGACGGTCATCTCCAGGGTGACGGGTTCGCGTCCGGGGAGTTCGATGGTCCACTCGCGGCGGTGCACCGAATGCCCCGAGGCCAGCACGCGCCGGTTGACCTTCTCGGCGGAATCGGAGGCTTCAAGGGGCATGATGGCCCCCACGCGGCGACCCACGATGGATTGGGCGTTGTCCAGGCCGAAGAAGTCCACGAAGGAGCGGTTCACGCCCATGAAGTTGAGGTCGCGATCCTTCCAGTAGACAAGCTGGGGAATGTTGTCGAGCACGGTGCGCAGCATGGCCTGGGAGCGGCGCAGGGCCTTTTCGGCCTCGCGTCGCAGGGTGATGTCCTGGATGGCCTCCACCACGCCCGCCACCTCGCCCTTGGCCGAGAGGTAGGTGGCCTTGCTTACGATGACGCCGTGGGTGGCCCCGGCGGCGTCCTGCATGTCGGTTTCGTAGCTCAGCACGCCGGGGATGCGCAGCAGGTGGCGCTCGGCGGCGTCCTGCCTGCGCGCGAGGGGGTGCTGGAGGTTCTTGAGCAGGTCGCCCCGGGCCACGCCGAACCACTTCTCGAAGGCCAGGTTGCAGCCCAGGAAGCTGCCGTCCACGCCCTTGTAGGACAGGGGCAGGGGGATGGTGTCCATGAGGATGTGCAGAAACGAGAGCTGGTTCTTGATCTGGAGTTCCACCGAGCGCTTCTGCACGATGGACGTGATGAGCAGCACCAGGATGAACACCAGCAGGAAGAAGCCCACCAGGCCCACCCAAACCACCTGTTTGTTGATGGTGTAGAAGGTGAGGGGCTCGTTGATCAGGGTGGAGCCCAGGGGCAGGGCGTCCTCTGGAATCTTGAAGCGTTTGAGGGCCAGATAGTCGAAGAGGTAGGGGTCGTCGAACTTGTCCACGACGGGTATGTTGGCGGGCGATTCCCCCGAGAGGATGCGCAGGGCCATGTTGCCGGCGATCTGCCCCTCGCCCTGGCCCGAGTGCAGCTTTCCGCCCACGATGCCGTGGCCCAGCATGAACTGCCAGGCGCTGTAGATGGGCACGGGCGAGCGCCGCGAGACGATCTCGCAGACCTCCTCCACCGAGAACACCTGCTTGCCCGAGCCCAGGTAGATGGGGATGAGGAAGATCATGTCCAAGGGGGTGAGCGCGTCGGTTTTTTCCAGGAGTTCCGGCAGGGTGTGCACGTCCCAGTATTCAAAGGCGAAGAGCTTGCTCACGCGGGCGGCGGCGCGCTGCACCTGTTTGCGGATGGCCTGGCCCGTGAGCGACATGTCCGACACAACGATCACCCGGGTGATCTCCGGGCTCAGGCGGTGGGCCAGTTGGAGGTTCGCGCTGATGTCGGTGGTCTCCACCACGCCGGTGAAATTGGTGTGGCCGCGCAGGGTGGCGGGGTCGTAGTCGTTGACGCCGCAGAACACCACGGGGGTTTCGGGAAAGAGCGACGGCTGGTGCTCCAGGAGAAACTGGTAGGCGTTGTCGTCTGAGGCGATGAGCACGTCGAAGGTGACGCCCTGGTATTTCTCCCGGTAGAGGGTGGCCAGGGTGGAACTCATGCTCGTGCCGTAGAAACGCTTGGAGTCCATGTATTCGATCTGCAGGTCGTAGGGCAGGGTGGACTTGTCCAGCGCCTCGCGCAGGCCCTGCAGGATCTGGTCGGACCAGGCGTATCCGTTGTGATAGGAATTGAGATAGAGGATCTTCTTCTTGTTGATGTCGGGCTGAGCCAGGGAGACGGAGGCCCAGCCGAGGCAGGCCAGAACGGCGAAGAGAGCCGCGAGAACGCTGGCGGGCCAGTGGAAGGCCGTATACGGCCGGGATGGGAAGGGTGCGGCTGGCATGCTCTTGGGGCCGGACGTCGTCCGGGCCGGTTCCTTCTAGACCAAGGCGTCGCGCTCTTCAAGCCGCGCGGCGCCCGGGCGGTTCCTCTCGCAAATCCCGGCGTGGGCATCCAGGAAATCCAGGACCATGCGCGCCGTGGGCGTGTGGTAGAGCAACCCTGCATGGCCGATGGGCGCGGTGCAGCGCTGGGTCCAGCCGGGTTCGGGGATTTCCAGGGAGCTGGTGGGCACCACCATGTTGTCCAGTGGGGAATAGACGTTGAGTTTGGGCAGCTCCGGGGGGGCGATCAGGGCGTCCGCATGCCGGATTGTCAGGCCGTCGGGGCGCAGGCTGCGCCCCAGCGAGCCTACGGCCATGGCCGCGAGCACGCTTCCCCGGTTGGGCGCGCCAAGCACCACGGCCGCGCGCACGCACGCCACGGCTGCCGGGTCCGCCAGCACGGCGCGCGTGAGCAACCCCCCAAGGCTGTGGCCCACCAGGATCACCCGCTCGCCGCCGCACCGCGCGGAAAGCTCCCGCACAGCGGCGCAGAGCCTTTGCGCCAGGTCCTGGAAGTCGCCGCCCAGCGTGTCGTAGTCCCATGCGAAGACGTTGACGTATCCCCTGCGGCGCATGAGGAGCCGGTAGAGCCACCAGGCCGAGGCGTTGTGGTAGAGTCCGTGCACCAGAAGCACCGGCGGCCGGGCGCAGTCCGGGTCCGGGGCGGGCCGCCAGAGGCCATGCGCCAGGGCGAGGGGGTTGGCCAGGATCACGGTGAGCACGCTGGCGAAACTGGAGAAGAAGCCCATGGCCGCGCATCGCAGGAGCCCCCCGTTGCAACGCATCGATTCCAGGAGGGCAGGATGGGGCTCGCGGCGGGCCTCGCGCCAATAGACGGCATAGGTCAGGCCCGCGATGCAGGCCGCCAGGATCAAGAGGATGGACAATACGGTGACGAACATGGGGCGCTCCCGGGACGCCGGGCCGGTCGGCTGTCTCTTGAGGAGGCGATACGGCACGGCGTGGCGCTGCGCAAGGGGTGCGTAGCGGCCTGGAGCGACCGGGAACGCTCCCCGCACGAGACTTGACGCTTCCTGCTTTGATATATAATAAAACTTTTTTGCCAAGTGGGCGGGTAGCTCAGCTGGAAGAGCACCGGCCTTACAAGCCGGGGGTCACAGGTTCGAGCCCTGTTCCGCCTACCACGCGCATCCGATGCGGCAGGATCCGCCCGAGGAGGGGTCTTGCCGCTTTCTTTTTCTCCCGGCATACGGTTTTCCGGTCCTGCCGCAGACCTGAATGAACCCTGCCCGAAGCGCGCAGCAGGGATGCGGGGCCTCCCCCTGTAGGACTCCAACGCGCCTGGACGCATGGCCCTTTCAGTGGCTTCGCTGGCCGGAACCTTCCCTGTAAGGTTTTTGTTAGCGAGGACATGCTATAGTATCCGATCATGCCCGCAAGGGCGGACGAGCGGCGTGTCGGCCCAGCTTCCGCCCGGCCTGAAACCCTCAACCGGGGAAGGATCGAACCATGAGCGGAACTCGCGTGTGGATGGCTGGCGTCGTGTTGCTGTCGGGCCTCCTCGTCTCCTGCGCCGCCGAACGGACCCGCAGCGCGGCCAAGGCGGACGCTGCCCAGGCCCCGGCCAAGGAATTCGACATGCACGCCCCCTACGTGCGTTACCACTTCCAGGACCCGGACATGGACTTCACTTTCGGCTCGCTCGTGCTGGGCTCCACCGGAAACGGCGGGGCAGAGACGGGGGAGGCCTTCGCCGTGGCCGCCAAGATCAAGGACGGCGACGCCGCAAGCTGGCAGGAGCAGTGGATCCGGATGGCCGGCCTGGTCGAGGACAGGGGGCGGAAATCCCTGGCGGCCGGCCACACGGTGAGCGCCCGCGACCAGTTCCTGCGCGCCTCCAACTACTACCGCTTCGGCACCCTGGCCATGATGGCCGACGATCCGCGCCTGAAGTCCACGGCCGTCAAGGCCCGCGATAACATGAAGCAGGCGGCGGCGCTCCTCGATCCTCCCATGGAATATGTCGAGCTGCCCTTCGAGGGCACTGTTCTGCCGGGCTACTTCCGCAAGGCCGCCAAGGACGACAAGCCTCGCAAGACCCTGCTCATGCTGGGCGGCGGCGAGACCTTCGCCGAAGACCTGATCTTCTACATCATGCCCCAGGCCATCGAGCGCGGCTACAACTTCATGACCCTGGACCTGCCGGGCCAGGGCATCATGCCGCTGGAGGGCAAGATCTTCAGGCCCGAGATGCACCAGGCGGTCAAGAAGGCCGTGGACTACCTCATGACCCGCAAGGACGTGGACCGCTCCCGCCTGGCCGTCTACGGCATCTCCGGCGGCGGCGGCTTCGCCCCCCAGGCCGCCCAGCACGACAAGCGCATCAAGGCAGTGGTCATGAACGCCTGCGTGGTGGACGCCAGGCCCCTCTTCGCCAGCATGACCCCGGTGGTCACGGCCACGCCGGAGAAGGTGGCCGGCTTCACGAGCTTCCACGGCAACACCGTGAAGATGGTGGCCTGGCGCTGGGGCGTACCCTTCGACAACATCCCCGGCCTGGTGGAGGCCAACACGGGCTTCAGCTTCGACCCCGCCCAGGTGACCATCCCCGCCCTGGTGGTGGTGGGCGAGGGCGAATACAGCGGCGACGAGACCAGGCGCCAACAGAAAGTCTGCATCGACGGCCTGCCCAACCCCCTGAAAAGCTTCGTCGTTACGCCCCTGAGCGAGGGCGCATCCAACCATTGCGTCATGGAGAACCGCAGCCTGGCGGGCCAGGTGGTGTTCGACTGGCTCGACGGCGTGTTCACGAAGTAGATCGGACCTAACCGGACGACGCTCCCGGGGGCCGGGCGCGCCGCCTTCTCGCCCGGCATCGGGAGGATGCGCTCATGAAGACGTTTTCACGCGGCAATGCCGCCGTATTCGCACTGTTGGCCGCGCTCTCCGTCCTGGCCGGATGCTCTTCCATCGGGCCGGGCCGGATGCTCACCGACCGCACCGACTACAACGCGTCGTTCACCGAGTCCTGGAAGCGCCAGATCCTGATGAACATCGTGAAGATCCGCTACGCGGAGCCCATCTTCTTCATGGAAGTGGGCGACATCGTGGCGGGCTACACGGTGGAGTCGGGGGGCAACGCGGGCTTTTCCCGCTCCTTCTACGACGGCCCCACCCAGATCACCACCAACAACAACCCCGTGCTGGGCAATTTCGGCAGGCTGGAGTTCGGCCTGAGCGCCCGCTACACCGACCGCCCCACCATCACCTACAAGCCCATGACCGGCACGCCCTTCCGCAGGGGCGTGATGTCCGCACTGCCTGTGCGCAACGTCATGGCCGGGCTGGACACGGGCATGTCGGCCCAGTTCCTGTTCAACCTGGGCATTCGCTCCGTCAACGGCCTGCGCAACGCCTCGCTCACGGCCACCGGGACCGCGAACGCGCACGAGGGCTTCCGGCGCGCCGTGGAGATCCTCGCCCTCCTGCAGACGGAGAACGCCCTGCGGGTGAGGGTGGAGCCCGGTCAGGGCGGCGCGGAGGGACGCCTCTTCCTGGTGCTGGGCGGCAGGAAGCCCGCCCGGGAGGTGGCCGCCCTCATAGCCGAACTGCGCACCATCCTGGATCTCGATCCGGCCGTCCACGAATACGAGGTGACCGGCGAGCCCGAGGTTCAGAACCGACGCCAGATCGCCATCCAGGCCTTTTCGCTCATGCAGATCATGGCCGCCGTCGCCGCCCGCGCGGACATCCCCGTGGAGGACATCGCCGCCCAGCGCGCCCTGCCCGCGTCGACGGACGCCCCCGGAGCGGCCGTCATGAATCAGGTGACCGTAAAGAGCGGCAAGGCCAAACCCTTCGACGCCTTCTCGGCCATCCACTACCGGGGCCACTGGTTCTGGGTGGACGACCACGACATCTCCACCAAACGGGTGTTCTCCTTCCTCATGCTGGCCTTCACGCTCATGGAGGAGAAGGGCATCTCCCTGCCCCCGCAGCTGACCATTCCGGTGCAGTGAAGCCAGAAGGAGCCAGCGCACCCGCGTGCGGCATGCTTTTCCGGCCGCTCTCCGGCGGCCGACGGACGCGACGCAGGCTCTACGGGGGCCGAAACGTCGAACATCCCCGCGCCCGGCGCGGGAAACCGGTCCCAGGAGGATTTCCGCCAATGACGCCTGTTGCCCTGAAGCACGTTTTCGTGTCGCTGCTCGTCGTGCTTGCAGCCTTGTCCGTCCCCGTGGTCGACGCCGTCGCCAGCGGCGGCATCGACCCGGCCGACCCCATGGTGCGCATCACCTATCCCAGGTCCGGCCTCGACGTTCCCGCCGTTCTGGCCGCCGTCAGCCGGGAAGTCTCCAAGGCCACGGGCCTGGGCGAGGAGTTCGTCACCTACTACTGGCAGACCTTCGACGCCGTGCACGCCATGGGCCAGCCTGCCAAGGACAAGCCCCTCTTCGTGGACCTCTATGTGCCCGGATTCTTCACCGACGAGCAGGTGGGGGCCATGATGACAGCCCTGGCGGACTCGCTCTCCAAAAACACCGGCCTGGACAAGAAGTGGGTCTTCGTCCACACCCACTTCCCCCTGCAGGGGCAGGTGTACATCAGCGGCGAGGTCTCCCGCTGGGACAACTACCGTGGCAAGCCCGACAAGCCCGCGCGCGACATGGCCGACCGGGCCATGGGCAAGTTCCTCTTCAACGACGGCGCGTTCGTGTTCCAGTGTCTTTGGAGGGCAGGACTCATCGCGGCGGGCGGCGCGGATCTGGGCGAGCTGCTCACCATCACCAGCCAGGTGAAGGACTACGACAAGGAGAGCTGGCACCAGGCCTGGAACGCCATGGCCCGCCGCTTGCGCGACGCCGCCGACCGGGACGCCGCCGCAGGACACGCCGTCAGCGCCATGCAGCAGTATTTCCGCGCGACCGAGTACTTCCGCGCCAGCTCCATCTACCTCTTTGGAAGCGACCCGCGCGGCGCGGTGGCCTGGCAGGACGGCCGGGACACGTTCCTCAAGGCGGCCCAGCTCTCCGAAGGGCGCATCAGACCCGTGCGAATCCCGTATGAAAAGACCACGCTGCCGGGCTACCTGGTCACCCCGGACAACACCAGCCGCAAACGCCCGCTGCTGCTCATCCAGACCGGCCTGGACGGCACCGCCGAGGACCTCTACTTCATCATCGCCGCCCACGCCGTGAAGCGCGGCTACGCCTGCCTGATCTACGAAGGACCAGGCCAGGGCGAGATGATCGTCAAGCAGGGCCTGCCCTTCAGGCCCGACTGGGAGAAGGTGGTCACCCCCGTGGTGGACTTCGCCACAACCCTGCCGGGCGTGGACGCCCGGCGCATGGCCATCATCGGCTACTCCATGGGCGGCTACCTCGTGCCGCGAGCCCTGGCCTTCGAGAAGCGCATCCAGTGGGGCATCGCCGACGGAGGGGTGGTGAGCCCCTTCGAGGGCGTCATGACCAAATTCCCGGCCGAAGTGCCAAAGGGCGTGGACGTTCCGGCCCAGGCGGCCAGGGTGGACGAGATCGTCGCCCAGGAGATGGGCAGGCACCCGGAACTGAACCAGTTCATCAGTCAGATGCTCTGGACCTTTGAGGCCAAAACCCCGAGCGCGTTGTTCTCGAAGCTCAAGAAGTTCAACCAGGCCGACACCATGGGCCAGATCGAGGCCGAAATGCTGGTGGTCAATTCCAGCGAGGACCAGGTGGCCGCCTCCAATGCCCAGTCCAAGCTGTTCTTCAACGGGTTGAAGGCCAGGAAAACCTACATGGAGTTCGACGCCTCCAGGGGCACGCAGTTCCATTGCCAGCTGGGCGCTCCCCTGGCGTCCAGCGAGCGTATCCTGGATTGGCTGGACGAACGTGCCAAGCCCAGGCGGGAATGATTGCGGATTGCGCGGGATGCCCGGCCGGCGGGCTTTCGCGAGGACCCAGCGCCCGGGCTGGCTGGGAGGAGGGGGGCTTGCCGTCGACCGAGCGGACGGGGGGCATCATGAGGCCTGTTGTGGAGTACGGATGTCCTGCGCAGCATACGATCCATAGGGATTGCGCAGGTGAATGGTTGACGATGGAGCACGTATACAGACCACTTTACGATCGATGATGGTCTACTGCGGCATGTCATAAGCAGCATGCTCAGGGTCGTCTCAGGACGCCTGAAAGTGCTGGAAGTGCGCCGAGAATACTCGCAGAGTGTGGCGGTTAGCGCTGCAAATCCTTCCATCGACGGCGAATCGACCTCGTTGATTCCATAACGGTCGTACGGATGGTTTTTTTGGGGCAATGAGCACGAAAATGTTGACAGGATCGGGCGCTTGGCCTAGAGAGACCTTCGCCGCTGAACGTCGGCCAGCCGCCTTGTGTTGGTAACGCATCACGAAATTGATGTTTTGTTGCCAGGCTGGTTGCTCATGCAGATGAGCAACGCTGTACCGTGAAGACATCGAATTGCGGCGGTACGGCTGACGTTGGGCGCATGCGCGGGGGTAGTTCAGTTGGTTAGAACGCCGGCCTGTCACGTCGGAGGTCGCGGGTTCAAGTCCCGTCCCTCGCGCCACTAGAAACCAAGGTCGAAAGACCACGAAAAAGGGCCTGGATCGTCGATCCAGGCCCTTTTCGCGTTTCTAGCGACGTATCAAGATCAGGCCCCGGTGAGGCTCTGCTGTTCCTCGAAGGTGAGGAGTTTGTCCAAGTCGATGAGGATGAGCAGTCGGTCGTCGAGTTTGCCCACGCCGGAAATGTACTCGGAGTCCACGCCCGAAACCACGGCCGGGGGCGGCTCCACCGTGTTGGACTGGATGCGCAGCACCTCGGAGACCCCGTCCACCACGAAGCCCACGATCATGCCGTTCAGGTCCACCACCACGATGCGGGTCTGTTTGTCGTGCTTGCGCGACTCCATGGAGAAGCGCTTGCGCAGGTCGATGATGGGGATCACCTTGCCGCGCAGGTTGATCACCCCCTCCACGAAATCCGGGGCGCGGGGCACCTTGGTGATCTCCATGGTGCGGATGATTTCCTGTACCTTGAGGATGTCGATGCCGAACTCCTCGTTGGAGATGGTGAAGGTGACCAGCTGGAGCAGGGAACCGTCTTTCTTCTGGCTGTCGATGTCCATTGCGTGACCTCTGGGTTGGCGTCGAGGCCCCGGATACGCTTGCGAGCGTGCCGGGGCCATCTCCTGAATGCGTGAATTTCGCGCCGATTTCCAGCGAAAAGTCTGCGTTCCTCGCGTCAGGAGCGGCAGGCTTTTTTTTCGAATCCGGGCGAAAAGAGGGCTTGACCTTTTTCCCTGCGGCTTTTAAAAGGCTCTTCCCGGTGCGGGAAACCACACCGGCAAGCGCGGGGGTAGTTCAGTTGGTTAGAACGCCGGCCTGTCACGTCGGAGGTCGCGGGTTCAAGTCCCGTCCCTCGCGCCACTGAAACAAGGGGAGCATCCCCATCACGAACCGGCCAGGGCCAACGCCCCGGCCGGTTTTGCGTTGTGCGGCCACTGCTTGACGCGTGGTCCGCGCCCGGGACGCCCTGGAGGGCCACACAGGCCGCGCAGAGGGCTACCGCCGCGAGATCGTGCCGGTCCTCCTGGACGGTGGCGCGCACGTTCCCTGCTGGACCTACGTTTCTTGCGGCACCCCCCTGGCCGAGCCCGTGCCCGGCGGCGACTGGCTGTCGCGCCCCGGCGGTTGACAGGGCCGCCCACGGCCTTTAAGCGCTTTTGTTCACAAAGATCGTCCAGGAGCGCTTCATGAACAAGACCATCGAGTATATCGTCGGCGACGGCATCGGGCCTGAGGTCTTCGCCGCCGCGCGTCCCGTCATCGACGCCGCCGTGGCCAAGGCCTACGGCGATTCCCGCAAGCTTTCGTGGCACGAGCTGCTTGCCGGCGAGAAAGCCTTCAAGGAAACCGGCAATTACCTGCCCCAGGAGACCCTGGACGCCCTGGCCAAGGCCGAGCTGGCCATGAAAGGCCCCCTGGGCACCCCCGTGGGCGGCGGCATCCGCAGCCTCAACGTGACCATGCGCCAGGTGCTGGACCTCTACGCCTGCATCCGGCCCATCAAGTACTTCCAGGGCATCGAGAGCCCCGTGAAGCGCCCCGACCTGGTGGACATGATCGTCTTCCGCGAGAACACCGAAGACGTCTACGCGGGCATCGAGTGGGCCTCCGGCACCCCCGAGGCCAAACGCCTCATCGAGTTCCTGGAATCCATGGGCAAGAAGGTGGACGCCACGGCGGGCATCGGCATCAAGCCCATGACCCCCGCAGGCTCCAAGCGTCTGGTGCGCAAGGCCCTCGAGCACGCCGTGAGCCAGGGCAAGTCCAGCGTGACCCTGGTGCACAAGGGCAACATCATGAAGTTCACCGAGGGCGCGTTCCGCACCTGGGGCTACGAGCTGGCCTCCGAAGAATTCGCCGACCAGGTGATGACCGAGCAGCAGGCCAAGGAAGGCGGAACCAAGCCCGTGGTGATCAAGGACCGCATCGCCGACGCCATGTTCCAGGAAGTGCTCATCCGCCCCGAACAGTACTCGGTGATCGCCACCACGAACCTGAACGGCGACTACATCTCCGACGCCCTGGCCGCCCAGGTGGGAGGCCTCGGCCTCGCCCCCGGCGTGAACATGAGCGCCAGCCTCGCCTTCTTCGAGGCCACCCACGGCACCGCGCCCACCATCGCGGGCATGGACAAGGCCAACCCCGGCTCCCTGGTGCTCTGCGGGGCCATGCTCCTGGAGCACGTGGGCTGGTTCGAGGCCGCCAAGCTCATCCACGACGCCATGGACAAGGTGATCAGCGCCAAGACCGTCACCGTGGACCTGGCGTCGCAGATCCCCGGCAGCACCACCGTGGGCTGCAACGCCTTCGGCGAGCTGCTTCAGAAGAATCTCTAGGGCCAAAGCCCTGGAGCGGGAACGAAAGGAAAGGGCGGCGGGGCCGGAAGGCTCCGCCGCCCCTGACGTTCAGGGGTGCGGGCGGGTCAGCGCGGGCCGACCCCGCGCATGCAGGAGCGGAGCATGAGTTCCTGCAGGATGATGCGCTCGTAATCCAAGGAAGCCGGGAGGGCGTTCCAGGCGTTTTCGGAAGGGCCGCCCTCGATGAACTGCGCCTCTTCCCAGAAATCGAGCAGTTCGTCGTCGGCCAGATTCTTCACCTGGTCCTCGAGCGGGTAGGGATCGTTCTCGGGGTAGTGTTGTCCCATGGTCGGAAAATGCCTCCGCCGGACGTTTCCGGCGCTTCATCCTTAAACGAGCGGCGTTTTTTTGCAAGCTTCGTCAACGCCTCCGGCGCGGTTGGCCGTCGATCGGGGTTGCCAGGAGGCGCATTTGGGGCTACACGAGGAGCTTGCGGGCATCCGCTTTCCGCGGTGCCACCAGTGCCATACCCGGAGGAACCAGGATGGACGAGGCTCAGAAGAAGCAAGACGCCGAACTCATGCAGCTGGTGACGTTTTCCATCGGCGAAGAAGAGTTCGGCGTGGACATCCTCAAGGTCCAGGAAATCATCCGCATGATGGAGATCACCAAGGTCCCGCGCGCTCCCGAGTTCGTGGAAGGTGTGATCAACCTGCGCGGCAAGGTGATTCCCATCATCGATCTTCGCAGGCGCTTCGGGCTCTCCTCGCGGGGGCACGACAAGCACACGCGCATCATCGTGATCGAAATCAACAACATGATCGTGGGCTTCGTGGTGGACTCGGTCTCCGAGGTGCTGCGCATACCTTCCAGCACGGTGGAACCGCCGCCGCCCGTGGTCTCCGGCCTGGAAAGCGAATACATCAGCGGCGTGGGCAAGCTGGAGGATCGGCTGCTCATCCTGCTCGACCTGGACAAGCTCCTCTCCCACGAGGAACGCGAAAACCTCATCGGCGCCTAGGCCTTTCGACCCCGAACATGCTGCGCCGCCGGTCCCTCACGGGTCCGGCGGCTTTCGCGCGCAAGGCCCATGGCCCATCCAGACAGTCCCCTCAGCGCCCTCCTATCCGGCAAGGCATCAACGGTCAGCATCTACAAGAGCGGACCGGGCTCCGTTGTCGCGTTGTGCCGCGAACTGGTCCACAAGGGCCGCCCCGTGGTGCTCGTGGCTCCCGGCGCGGCCGACCTGGCCCAGCTGACGGCCCTTCTCGCCCTGCACTTCCCGCCGGGGGACGAGCCCCTGGACGAGCGCCCCTGGGCCGCCCTGCCGTCCTACGTGCCCGGCCCGCCGGGGCTGGCTTCCTGGGCCAGGCGCTGGGCCTTCCTCCACGCGGCGGCCAACACCGTTACGCCCAAGGTGCTCTGCCTGAGCGTGGAGAACCTGCTGCCCAAGTGGCCGCCGCGCCAGGCCCTGGAGCACTCCGTGCTGGAGGTGCGCGCCGGGGAGGAGCTCGCGCCGGACATGGTGCTGGAACAGGCCGCAGCCTGGGGCTATCGCCGCGTTGGCATGGTCTCGCAGCCCGGCGAAATGGCCCTGCGCGGCGACCTCCTGGACATCTACCCCCCGGGGCACGAACACCCCCTGCGCCTGGAGTTCTTCGGAGACACCCTGGAGAGCCTGCGTGCCTTCGACGCCAACTCCCAGCGTTCGCTCGCTCCGGCCCAGCGCGCCGTGATCCTGCCCGTGGCCCCGGCCATCCTGGCCGAGCCCTTCGTGACGCGCGCCCGGGAAAACTGGGCCAGGCTGGCCCAGACCGGCGAACTGGGCCGCGCCGCCCAGGCCCGCATGGAGGAGATGCTCCTCCAGGGCGACGGGACCATCTTCCCCGGCCTTTTCTACGACCAGCCCGTGCCCCTGGAGGCGTGGCTGCCCGGAAACGCGGTCTACGTGCTGGCCCATTCCTCCAACCTGCGCCCCCGCCTGGAGGAGCAGGAATTCGGCTGGGTGACCACCCTGGAGAAGACCGCCCAGCAGCAGGGCTTCCCCTGGCCGCGCCACCAGCTGCTCTGGCCCGAGGCCATGGCCCGGCGCACCTGGCGCGACAAGCCCCAGTTGGTCTTCGAGGATCTGGTGATCGGCCACGAGAAGCACGGGGTGGACCTGCCCGAGCGCAAGATCGAGAATTTCCAGGACCTCTTCTGGCGTCCCGACGAGGCCCGCAGGCCCTGGTCCACCCTGGTGGCGGGGATGAAACGCTGGGAGGAGGAGCGCCGCCAGGTGCTTCTGTCGTTCCATTCGCGCCAGTCGCGCCGCAAGTTTCTCAAGCTTTGCGAGCACGAGGGCGTGGTCCTCTCCCTGGAACAGCCCGCGCCGGGCAAGCCCGGGCTGCACGCCCTGGTTTCGCCGCTGCGCCGGGGCATGGAACTCTCCTGGTGCAACTGCCTCGTGCTGCCCGAAGACGTGCTCCAGCCCGGGGCGGACCGTCAGGCGCGCTCCCGTCCGGAGAAGGGTTTCAAGGGCCTGGCCGCCTTCGACGACGTGAACCCCGGCGACCTCCTGGTGCACCGCGACTACGGCCTGGCCCGCTTCGAAGGCCTCTCCAGGCTCTCGGTGGACCAGGCCGCCAACGACTACCTCTTGCTGGTCTTCGACGGCGACGACCGCCTCTACCTGCCGGTGGACCGCCTGAATCTGGTGCAGCGCTACAAAGGCCCCGAGGGGGCCGACCCCTCCCTGGACCGCCTGGGCGGCACGCGCTGGAAATCCAGCCGGGAGAAGGCGCGCAAGGCCATCGAACGCATCGCCCAGGACCTGGTGGAGATGTACGCCTACCGCCGCGTGGCCAAGGGCTACGCCTACGGCCCCGTGGACGAGCTCTACTGGGAGTTCGAGGCCACCTTCGGCTTCGAGGAGACCCCCGACCAGGACCGCGCAATCACAGAGGTGCTGGAGGACATGGAGCGCCCCGAGCCCATGGACCGCCTGGTCTGCGGCGACGTGGGCTTCGGCAAGACCGAGGTGGCCATGCGCGCCGCCTTCCGCGCCGTGCTGGACGGCAAACAGGTGGCGCTTCTGTGCCCCACCACGGTGCTGGCCGAACAGCACTACCAGAATTTCTCCAAACGGCTCGAGGGGTTTCCGGTGCAGATCGGCATGCTCTCTCGCTTCGTGCCGCCCAAGCGGGCCAAGATGGTCACCGAGGCCGCGGCCAGGGGCGAGCTGGACATCCTCATCGGCACGCACCGCATGCTCTCCAAGGACGTGAGCTTCCCCCGCCTGGGCCTGATCATCCTGGACGAGGAGCAGCGCTTCGGGGTGAAGCACAAGGAGAAGCTCAAACTCCTCAAACGCAACGTGGACGCGCTGACGCTCACGGCCACGCCCATCCCGCGCACGCTGCAGCTCTCGCTCTCGGGGCTGCGCGGCCTCTCTGTGATGGAGACGCCCCCGGCGGATCGCAAGCCCGTGGAAACCGCCCTGGTGGACCGAGACGAACGCATGCTGGCCAACATCCTGGCCCGCGAGATGGAGCGGGGGGGGCAGGTGTTCTGGGTGCACAACCGCGTGCAGAGCCTGCCCCAGGCCGCCGACCTGGTGCGCAAGCTGGCCCCTGGCGCGCGCATCGGCATGGCCCACGGCCAGATGGCCGAGAAGGACCTCGAAGAGGCCATGCACGGCTTCTGGCACGGCGAGATCGACGTGCTGGTGTGCACGGCCATCGTGGAATCCGGCCTGGACTTCCCCCGGGCCAACACCCTGGTGGTGGACAACGCCCACATGTTCGGCCTGGGCCAGCTTTACCAGCTGCGCGGGCGCGTGGGGCGCTCCGAGCGCCAGGCCTACGCCTATTTCGTGGTCTCCTCCCTGGACCACGTGCCCGAACTGGCCCGCAAGCGACTCCAGGTGATCCTGGACATGGACTACCTGGGCGCGGGCTTCCAAATCGCCATGGAGGATTTGCGCCTGCGCGGGGCGGGCAACATTCTGGGCGAGGCCCAGTCGGGCCAGATCGCGCGCATCGGCCTGGACCTCTTCCTGGAGATGCTCGACGAGGAGGTTCGCCGGGTCAAGGGCGAACCGGCCCGCGAGGAGGTGGAGACGGAACTCAACCTCTCCATTCCAGCGCGCATCCCCGAGACCTACGTGCCCGACCCCCGCGAGCGCCTGCGGCTCTACAAGAACCTCACGGCCGCCCAGGGCGAGGCCGGGCTGGCCGAGGTGATGGCCGGCGTGCGCGACCGTTTCGGCCATGCCCCCGAGGAGCTGGAGAACTTCGCGGCCGTGCTGGGGCTCAAGCGGGTGCTCACCCGCCTTGGGGTGCGCCGCGCCGACGTGCACGCCGCCAAGGTGGCCCTCACCTGGGACGAGAAGTCCCAGGCCGTGGACCCCCAGGCCCTCCTGGCCTGGATCGCCGCCCGCCCGGCGGAGGCGAAGCTCTTCCCCCCGGCCAAGCTGGAGCTGCGCCTGGATCAGGCGCTCCCCACGCGCCGCGTCCTGGAGCGCGCCGCCCAGGATCTGGCGGGCCTTCTGCCGTGAACATGCGCCTCGTCCTGCTGGCCGCCGCGCTGCTCCTTGCCGCCTGTCAGCCCGAGCCCAGGGACCAGGGCGTGGCCGCCCGGGTGAACGGCCGCCCCCTCATGGTGCGCACGGTGGAGTTCGTGCACGGCCTGAGCCCCTCTTCGCCCCCCCTGGAAACCGGCAAGGCCCTTGAAAGCCTTTCGGCGGAGTACGGCCGGGCCCTGGCCCTGCTGGTGGTGGAGGAGCTGGCCCACCAGGAACTGGCGCGGCGCGGCCTGGAGATCACCGGGGCGGAGCTGGTCACGGCCGAGACGGCCGTGCGTGCGGGCTATCCGGGCAACGCCTTCGAGGATGCCCTGAGCGAAGAGGGCATCGACCTCGCCTCCTGGCGCGAGCGCCTGCGCGGCCGCCTGGCCCTGGACGCCCTGGCGCAACGGGTGCTCCGGCCGCGCGTGAGCCTTTCCCCCGAAGAGGTGCAGGCCTACTACAAGAGCGCCAGCCAGGAGTTCGTGCAGCCCGCATGGGTGAAGTTCGTACGGGTGGAATCGAAGAATCCCGAGGCGCTGCGCTCGGCCCTGGAGTCGGCGCGCGGCGCGGCGGATCCGGCCGGGGTGCTGGGCGTCTTCGACGAGGTGCACGTGCAGTCCCAGGCGCTGGAGGAGACGGCCCTGCCCGGCAAGTGGCGCGAGGCCCTGGCCAGAATCAAGCCCGGCGAGGCGGGAGCGCCCGTCCAGGGCGGCATCGGCTGGGAGGCCTTCGTGGTGCTGGAGCGCGGCGAGGCCCGCGCGGAGGGGCTGGTGCAGGTCTACGGGCTGGTGGAGAAGCGCCTGGCCGAGGCCAAGCTCTCCGAGGAGTTCACCCGCTGGCTGACCCAGGCCCTGAACACCTCGGTGATCCAGATCAATCCCGGCCTTACTGCGTCTGCCGGGCGTTGACGCAGATTCGTTGCAAGCCTTCCCAAAAGCGCATACAAGGTCCCAGCCGAAGGCCGCACGGCCCCATTCGCCAATCTGCCTCCGTGGAGGATGCCCTTGACCGTCGTTTCCCGCCTATTCCTCGCCGCCGTTGTGTCGCTGTATCTGGCCGGTCCCGCAGCTGCCGCTCAGCAGCAGGTGGTGGACAAGATCGTCGCCCAGGTCAACGGCGAGATGATCACCCTGTTCGACCTCAACGAGCGCGTGAAGAACTATGTCACCCAAGTGGAACGCAAACCGTTCAACCCCTCCGACCCCATCCTTCGCGAACTCCAGGAGCGCATGCTCAAGGCCATGATCGAGGACATCCTGCTCAAGCAGGAGGCGGTCCGGCTCAAGGTGAACATCAGTGACGTCGAGGTGGAGTCTCGCATCAAGGAACTGCGCGAAAAAGGGGGGCTTTCCGAGGCCCAGTTCGTCCAGCAACTGCGGCTCGAAGGCATGACCCGCAAGCAGTTCGCAGACGCCATCAAGCGCGACATCCTCAAGAAACAATTGCTGGGCTACATGGTCCAGCGCAAGGTGGTGGTCACCGACGAGGAGATCCGCGCCTATTTCGAGCAGAACAAGTCCGGCCTGCGCGTCCAGACCGGGCAGCGCATCGGGCTCATCATGCTCGCCAAGCCGGAGGAGGCCAAGGCCCTGCGCCAGCGCATCGTCTCCGGGCAGATTTCCTTCACCGAAGCCGCGCGGAAGTTTTCCGTCGGCCCCGGCGCGGAGCAGGGCGGCGACCTGGGCAAGGTGGACCTGAAGGACCTCGCCCCGGAACTGGCCCAGGCGCTCAGGAACGTGCCCCCCGGCGGAGTGAGCGAACCCGTGATGCTCGACGGCAAGCCGGTGCTGCTCACCATGGCCGCGCCTGACGCCGCCGCCGCCGCCCAGCCTTCTGCCGGACCATCGTACGAATCCGTGCGCGACGAAATCCAGGAGCGCCTCTACAAGGAAAAGCTTGAAAAGCAGTTCACCGACTACATGGACAAGCTCCGGGCGAAGTCGGTCATCAAGATCAACCTGTGAGCCAGACAGCAATCAAGGACGCGTGATGACCCTCGAGGAAATGGGCACGCTGCTCCGTCAGGAGCGTGAAAGGCGTGAGTTGAGCCTGGAAAAGGCGGCCGCCGAAATCAAGATCAGCAAGAAATACCTTGTGGCGATCGAATCGGGGTTTACCAAGGACCTGCCCCACCCGGTCTACGCAAAGGGTTTCGTGAAAAACTACGCCCGGCTGCTGGGCCTGGACCCGGAAGAAATGGGCGAGGTGCTCTCCAGGCACTACGCGGTGGACGAAGACCAGCTCCAGAGCGGGCCGGGCGCGGAATACCGCGAGAGCCCCCAGCCCATCAAGGAGCGCAAGTCCGGCTACGTCTCCTCCGGAGCTTCCGGCTTCAAACCCTCCCTCTGGCTGGGCCTGCCCCTGGTGGCCGTGTTCGCCGGATTGGCGTGGTTTTTCTTCTTCTCCAGCATGGGCGCGAGCTTCTCCCTGGAAACCCTCACGGGTCTTTTCGCCTCCAAGCCCGAGGTCCAGGCCCCGCAGCAGACGGGGGCGCCGGCGCAGCCGAGCCCGAAGCCTGAGCCCAAGGCCGAGCCTGCCCCCGCCTCGCCCCCAGCCCCCCCTGCGCCCCAGGCCCAGGACGCCCAGGTTCCCCGCGATCTCCTGGCCACCGGCTCCGGCCCGGCGCGGCCCTTCCCCCTGCCCCCCGCCCAGGCCGAAACGGCCGTGAGCCCCGAGGCCCTCGCCTCCGAGGCCCAGTTCGCCAGCCAGGGCAAGCAGGTGCTGGAGGTCAACGCCACGCAGGCCGCCGTGCTGGAGGCCTCCCTTGAGGACGGCCAGAAGCGCGCCTTCACCCTGGTGAAGGGCCAGCGCCTCGTGCTGCGCTTCGACGGCAAGGCCACCCTGCGTTTCCAGCAGGCCCCGGCCGTGGGCATCAAGTTCAACGGGAAGGACTATCCTCTGGAGGGCGGCAAGGCCGACGGCCGGTCCATCACCTTCCCCTAGCCCCCGGCGGCGACCGGGCTGCCGCGAGCCATGGAGTCCATCGAAAAAGCCCTGATCCTCAAGGTGGGGCGCTTCCGCGAGGTGGACGCCTGGCTCAGGCTGTTCTCGCCGCGCAAGGGCGTCTTCAACGCCTTCGCCTTCGGGGGCTCCGTGAGCCGCAGACGCTTCCTGGGCTGCCTGGACCCCCTCAACGTGGTGACCTTCAAGGTGAAGTCCGACGCGGCCAAGGGGTACACCTACCTGCTGGAAGGGGCGCTCGTGCGCGCCCACCCGCGCCTGCGCCAGGACCAGGAGCGCCTGGGCATGGCCGTGAACTGCCTGAAGTTCCTGGAGGCCGTCCACCTGGGGCATCCGGGCAGCGAGGCCGTGTACGGCCTGACGCTGGAGACCCTGGAGGTTCTGGAGGCCGGGGACAGCCCCTGCGGGCTCCTGCCGCTCTTCTTCCGGGCGCGCATGGCCTTCGACCAGGGCTTCCGGCCCGATTTCACCGTCTGCGCCCGCTGCGGCGTCCTGCTGGACCAGGCCCCGCCCCCCTCGCTGTTCCTTGTGGAGCAGGGCAGGCTCCACTGTTCGCAGTGCCGACGCTGGGGCAAAGGGGCCGCCGCAATCCTGGGCGGCGAGGCCCTTCAGGCCCTGCGCGACCTGTCGGAGCACGGCCCTGCGCGCTGGGCGGACTTGTCCCTCCCGGCCCAGGCGCGCCGCGAAGTGGCCCGGTCCGTGGACCTTTTCGTGGAATACCACCTGGGCTTGACCTGGGACCACGGCTCGTTTAGGCGCTTCTGACGCCTTAACCCCAGAGGAGCCTTCATGAACTTCCAAGACGTCATCCTCACCCTGCAGTCCTATTGGGCCAGGCAGGGATGCCTGATCGTCCAGCCCTACGACCTGGAAGTGGGCGCGGGGACCTTCAACCCCTCCACGTTCTTCCGCGTCATCGGTCCCGAGCCCTGGCGCGCGGCCTATGTGGAACCCTCCCGGAGGCCCACCGACGGCCGCTACGGCGAAAACCCCAACCGCCTCCAGCACTACTACCAGTTCCAGGTGATCCTGAAGCCCTCGCCCGACAACGTGCAGGATCTCTACCTGGAGAGCCTGCGCGCCCTGGGCGTGCCCCCCGAGGCCCACGACATCCGCTTCGTGGAGGACGACTGGGAATCCCCCACCCTGGGCGCGTCCGGCCTGGGCTGGGAGGTGTGGCTCAACGGCATGGAGGTCACGCAGTTCACCTACTTCCAGCAGGT
>NZ_JBZVFJ010000029.1:0-29468 GCF_058402725.1 Fundidesulfovibrio sp.
AGTGCTTCTCGATGACGTCGGCTCCAAGCGCGGCGGCGGCGAGCGAGGCCAGGGCGTCCTCGGTATGGTCGCAGTAGCCCGTCGCGAGGCCGAAGCCGCTCCGGTAGACATCCATGACCGCCAGCTGCACCTGGTTGTCCGCCGTGGGATAGGCCGAAACCGTGTGCAGGAGCACGAGCCGTTCGTTGCCGGTTTCCTGAAAGGCCCGGACGGCCTCGTCCACCTGCTCCAGGGTGGCCACGCCCGTGGAGAGCATGAGCGCCGCGCCGCTTCGGCCCACGTCCCGGATGAGGTCCAGGCAGGTCAGGTCGTCGGATTCGATCTTGAAATAGTCGGCCCCCAGGCCGCGCACGTACTCCAGGTCCTCCCTGTCAGCGACCACGGCCGAGCACGCCAGGCCCTTGTCGGCGGCCAGAGCGAAGAGCCCGGCCAGCTCCGGGCGTGAAAACAGCAGCTCCCGGAGCTCCCCGTGCTCTTCGTCCCATGCCGCCACCTTGGGCTCGGGGCGTTCCCACTGGAACTTGACGGAATCGACCCCGAGACCGGCGGCGACTTCCACCATGCGGCGAGCGAGCCCGACGTCGCCCTGGTGGTTGATGCCGATCTCGCAGATGATGAAAGCGGGGCAGTCCCTGCCGACCAGGCGTCCCGCGATTTCGAAACGGTCTTTCATCCTCACGTCTCCTGCCGCACGTGGGCGTTGATGCTGGCCACCTCGGGGTGCGCGTCCAGCCAGGCCACCGCGTCCGCGAGCCGCACATAGCCCCGCCCGGGGTGGAGCGCCTCGTGGATGAGCGTCATGACGCGCAAGTCGTCCGGCTCGTCCACGGTCAGCCTGTAGGACCGCCTGAGTTCCAGCGGCGCCTGGAGCACGTTGGTCCGGAAGCGCTCCGGATGGGCGAGCGGATACTCGTCGATGTACTCCCTGTGGTAGGGGTCCACGGCCTCGGCATCGGCCCTGAGGAGGGCCTCCCGGCTCATGACGACCATGCCCAGGCCGCAGCCCTCGGGCATCTGCTCGGTATAGGTGAGCTCCGCGCCGTGTTCGAGGTGGCTGGCGAACATGTCCGAGATGTTCTCCGGACAGATGAGCGGGTTGTCTGCGGTGACGCGGACGAAGTGGTCCACGCCGTGCTCTTCGACCGCGGTCCGGAAGCGTTGCAGGCAGTCCTGCTCCTCGCCGACGCTCCACGACACGCCCAGCCGCCGGGCCTCCTCGACCACGGCGCGGTTGGCCTCGCCCCGCGCCGTGGCGAACACGATCATGTCGAGCCCGGCGACCCGGCGCAGACGGTCGGCGATGAGCTCGAGGATCGTCCTGCCGACGATGGTCCGCAGAACCTTCCCGGGCAGTCTCCGCGAGCCCATCCTCGCCTGGACGATGGCCGCCGTGCGCATGGCCTAGATCCTGCCCCAGAGGTTTTCGACCACGAACTTGGCGACCTCGTAGTCCAGGCGATAGTCCACGTCGAAGGAATGGATGCGGTCCTGCTCGATGCCCAGGGGGCGCGCGCCCAGGTAGTTGTAGACCCGGGGGTCGTCCAGGCAGGCGATCAGCTCGTCGCGCCGCAGCGCGTAGACGCTGCCGTCGGGGTAGAAACAGTCGTTGGGGAGCAACTGGCGGCGCGAGCAGTTGTTCTCGTGCAGGCGTTCCAGGTATCCCTCCTTGCCGATCCTGATCATCCAGTTGGGATGGATGGGGGCCTTGATCATGGTGATGACGCTTGTGGCCCCGGGGTTCTCGAAAAGGGTTCGGAGCACCCGGTCGGCCATGTCCTCCTGGCGCACGGGGATGGTCGCCTCCATGTAGAGGACCACGTCGTAGCGTTTCCCGTCCTGTTCCTCGCAGACGCCCAGGGTGTGCACCAGCGCCGACTCCATGCGGGAATCGTCCCGGGCCAGCTCGGCCGGACGCAGGACCACGTCCCCTCCGTCTTCCTGGACGACACGGGCAATGTCCAGGGCGTCGGTGGAGACCACGGCGCGGTCCACCAGGGAAGCGCGACGCGCGAAGTCGTAAGTGTGCAGGACCAGGGGACGCCCCGCGATGGGCATCAGATTCTTGCCGGGCAGGCCCTTGCTGCCCCCGCGCACGGGGACAATGGCCAGGACGTTGGGCTTGGTGTCGCTCACGGGCAGCACTCCGTAGGATTGATTGTTTCGGCCGTCGGCTCGGGCCTGGCGGCATGGATGTAGTAGGCGATGTCGCCCTCCCTGAGGAGGGAGGTTCCTTCCAGATGGTAGTAGGCGAAGATGTTCAAGATGCGGAAATGGCTCCGAAGGATGTCCAGGTAGTCCTGGGGCGTACCGATGACCTCCTTGCCGATGGGGTTCTCCGGAATGTTCAGCCCGAAGACGGCCTCTCCGCCCGGTGCGAGAACCCGTCGCACTTCCTCGAGAACCTCGTGGATGCGGGGGAGCACGAACCAGAGCACGCCCAGCCCGACCACTGCATCGAAGCTTCCGTCCGCCCAGGGCAGCCGTCCAGCGATGTCCGCCGTCTCGAAGCGCACTTCGGGGAAGCTCGCCCTGGCCTTTTCGACGCAGGTGGGAGAGATGTCCACGGCCGTCACATCCCCCAGGCCGCGCAGGACGTCGCTGAAATAGCCAAGCCCGCACCCCACGTCCAGGATGCGCAGGGGACGGGGCTTGCGCAGGCATTCCAGGACGAACCGGTACTGGATATTGTCCGTTTCGACCTGGTGGGGCCAGGGGCACTCGCACTCCCGGTACATGTCCTCGAACCGGTTGCGGAAGGTCCGGGTCTCGAAATCGTAGACGTAATCCAGATAGCCCTTGCTTCTAGCCATGGTCGCTCCCGGCTTGGTTGAATTTGTTGGAGCACTTCCTGCAAAACGGTACCTTGCGGCTGTCCTCGCCGATGGCCCTCCTGAGGGCCGACGCCTTGGCAGAGTTCCAGATTTCTTCCAGCGTCGAGTCCTTGAGTGAGCCCACGCACAGTTCGCCGTTGTAGTCGTTGCAGCACAGGCTGGCCTTGCCGTCGGAATTGATGGACAATTTCGTATGCACCTCGATGCAGCGCCCGCGTCCGGTCATGGCCTGACGAATGCGTTGCCTGGGCAGCAACGCCTGGACGTGCTCCAGATGGTCGAGCCGTTCCAGGGTGGTGAACCAGTGGCCCACCTCGTCGACCACGTCCTGCCAGAGGGCGCGGAAGACCTGGATCTGCTCGTCGGACTCGTCCAGGACGGTGGTGTTGACCACCACGTAGGGAAGAGGGCTGTCCCCGCGCAGGGACACGAACCTGCGGACCGTGGCGCGGAGCTCGTCGTAGCGGTTGTTGCGCCGCATGGCCTCGTACCCGGCCTTGTCCGTGCCCTGGAAGGAGAAGACGATGCTGTCCAGGCCCGCCTCCAGCAGCCCGCGCATGCGTGCTTCGTCCAGGAGCAGCCCGTTGGTGGTCAGGTGCGTGAGCAGCCCGAGACGCTTCGCCAGCGCAGCCAAGTCGAGGAAATCCGGATGGAGCAGGCTCTCGCCGTGGCCGATGAAGCGCACCCCCCGCACGCCGCGCGAGGCCTCGCGGAGCAAGGCGCGCACGGTCCCGGCCTCCAGGCTGGTGACAGGCCGACGCATGTCGTGGCGCCAGCACTGGAGGCAGTTCAGATTGCAGGCGTTGGTCAATTCCAGATCCAGGAGAACGGGCCAGGGCGTGGTCGCCAGGCGGTCCGCCTCCAGGTAGGCTTGGCTGTCGTAGATGTCTCGGAAGGGATTGCGTCTTTTCATGGTCATCCTCGTGCTGTCTCGGCGTCGTCCCGCCTGGCGTACACGGATACGTAGTTGCCGTAGAACGGCGGCGAGACCACGTCCTCCCGGCCGAGGAACAGGCGGCCGGCCTGCCTGACGAGGTCCACCATGTCCCTGAGGCTCTCGTAGCCCGTGCCGAAGTACGGCGAATAGCTGTACACCGGGCGCAGCCCGCACAGTTCGAGGAGCCGGACCAGGGTTTTGCGCGTGAAGAAATGGGTGTGGCCGTGGTCGAAGGAGCGCGTTCTGGCCTTGAAGATGCGCCCGCACAATCCCGAGGCGTTGTTGCTCATGCTCACGGCAAGGATGCCCGTCGGCTTCAGGAGGCGGCGCGCCGTCTCCAGCGTCCGCCGGGGATTCTCCGTATGATGCAGGGAGGCCCGAAAGGAGACGACGTCGAAGGAAGCGGGGGCGTAGTCCAACTCCTCCAAGAGTCCGAGCCGGACCTCGAACAGGCCGTGGCGTCGAACGAATTCCACGGCGGCCGGGGCCACGTCGCAGCCGTGCTTCTCCCATCCCTCGCCGAGAACGCGCAGGAATTTTCCGTTTCCGCAGCCCACGTCCAGGATCCTGCCCGGGGCCGTCAGCCGCTCCAGGACCCGGCGCTCCTGGAGACAGCTCTTCAACTGGGCCCCCTGGATCGCGGGCAACAGGTTGTGGCCTCCGAAAAAGTAGTCGTCGTTGTAGATGGACTCGTTCTTGACCGCCTGGTTCGTTTCCCGGGGCCAGACAAAGAGAAGGCCGCAACCCCGGCAGCGGACAAGGCGCATCCCCTTGGCCTGATCCCAGGGCTCCGGGTCGCTTCGTCCGCACAGGCAGCAGGCGGCCTTGTCCGCGATCTTGCCCGACACGCCCATCACGCTCTCCCGGCGGCAAGGTCGCGCAGCACGGCGGCGACCCGCTCGGCGCCCTGGCCGTCCACCGCCTCCCGGGCGGCCCGGGAGAGACGCGCCCGGCGCTCCGCGTCCGTGAGGAGGCTCTGCAGCGATCTGCCGAGGCTGGCGGCGTGCGGAGGGTCGGCGAAGCCCAGGTCCACCACGGCCCCGCGCGCGGCAAGGGCGGAGGAGGTCTCCGCCTCCCAGGGCTCGGCGCAGACCGCCAGTGTCGGGACGCCCACGCAGCACAGCTCGTGCAAGGTCACGCCGCCAGCCGAGACGGCGATGTCCATGCGCTCCATGAGGGAGGCCATGTCGGCCACACCGGTCAGGACGCGGACCTGGCAGGCGCAGCGTCGCGACTGCTCACGCAGCGCCGGAAGCCCGGCGAAACAGGGGCCTGCCACGAGCCAGACGGTGCTTCGGGGCGCGCACCGGGCGAGCGTCTCATCCACCGTGGAGAGCAGCGAGGGCATGAAGCCCCGGGTGTCGGCCCCCCCCTGGGTGAGCAGGATGTGCTCGCAATGTTCCCGGACCGGGCTGCGGCGCTTCCTGGCCTCCAGAAACTCCGTGCGGAGCGGCAGGAAACGCGGCCCGTGGAGCGCGTCGGGCACGGCGTAGAGGGGGTTGACGCGAAGGTCCGCCGCCACGCCCCCGGGGCCCGTGTCGTCCACGGTGACGACCACCCGCCCCGACTCGCGCGCCCGCCGGACGGCGCTGGGGGCTGTCTGCTGGCGGCTGAACACCACGACGCGCGGGGCGTCGGACTCCAGCATGCCCAGGGCCGACGAGAGGCTGGGGGCGTGGACGGCTTGAAAGCCCAGCCCGGCCAACAGGTCGCGGACTCCGCGCCGCCCCAGGGCGATGAAACGGACATCCTCGCCCCAGGCCTGAAGCGCTCGCGCCATGGGAACGACGGCGTACACATCCCCCATGCCCTTGGCCCTGCTGCCTTCCACGAGGAAGGCGTAGCTCATACATCCTCCCAGGTGACGGGCGAGTCCGCCTCGATGCGCCGGCGGGCAACGCGGCCCGGGACCAGCCCGGCGAAGCGCGGCGGGATGCCCGTACCGGGACGTTTGACGATGATGTCTTCGGCCCCGATGGACTCGCCGACCGCGATGTCCCTTCGGGCCAGAACGGACTTCCGGGTCTCCTGGCGCATCGCGAGTTCGCTTGCGGCGGGACGCTTGAGACCGTCGCCGAGAGCCGACTCCAGGCGGCGCAGGGTGGAGACGAGCCGGGCCATGTCCTGCGGTTCGTAGGAGAAATAGCAATCCGGCGCCGGGATGTCGCGCGAGAGGGTGTAGTGCTTCTCCACCACGCAGGCTCCCAGCGTGACCGCCGCGAGGGACGTGAAGTCCTCGCGGGAGTGGTCGGAATAGCCCACGAGCACTTTCAGGGCCTCCCGCATGGAGTCCACCGCGCGCAGGTTGGAGTTGGAGTAGTCGGTGATCGGATAATTGGACGTGCAGTGCAGGACCACGAGCTCGGGGTTCCCCGCCTGCTGGATGACGCGCACCGCGGCGTCCACTTCCCCCAGGTGGGCCATGCCCGTGGAGATGATCATGGGTTTGCCCTTGCGCGCGACGTATTCCAGGAAGGGAAGATTGGTCAGGTCGTCGGACCCCACCTTGTAGAGCATGACGCCGAGTTCCTCGAGCATGTCCGCGTCATCGTAGTAGCTGGGAGTGGAAAAGGCGATCAGCCCCCTGCGGGCCACGTGCTCGAACAGCGCGGCATGCTGCTCCCGGCTCATTTCGTAGCGCTTGAATTCGTCGTACTGGTTGGCAGAGCCCGCCTCGCTGGGGAAGAAGGTCTTCCGGGAGGCGATGGTTTCGGCCCGGAACGTCTGGAATTTGACGGCGTCGACTCCGGTGTCCGCCAGGGCGTCGATGGCCTGGAACGCCTCCTCCATGGTGTTGAAGTTGTAGCCGAGCTCCGCGATGACGAAGGTCCTGCCTGCACCGATGACGGCGTTGCCGATGGATATTGGCCTGGGCATGCTGTTGTTTCTCTTCATACAAGGTTCCTGTACCCGCACGCTCTGCACCGCTCGTCCCGTGAAACCTCACGCTTCTCGTGCATGCGCCGCAGCCTGTTGAGCTTCTCGCCTGTCCAGATTGAAGCGATGGAGTTCTCCTTCACGTTTCCGACCACATACTCGCCGTTGCATGGAACCGCCTCGCCGTCCCAAAGGATGGCAAGCCGCTGCCAGAGCTGCGAGCAAGGGTTATCAGAGTAGGTGGCCGAGTAGCGCGCGGAGTAACGCCCGTCTGCGGAGTAGTCTTCGGAGTCTGGATCGGCGTCCGGGGGGCGAGCGTACTCGTTGACGGTTACGATGTCCACGAGGGGCTTCCAATAACGGACAAAGGCCTCTGCCTCGTGCGCGTTGTCGCGCTGGAGCGTGAACTGGACGCGGACCAGGGGCAGGCGTGCGCGCCGCGACCGCTTGTAGGCCAGAAGGGCCTCGAGGTTTGCCATGACGACATCGTGGGAGGCCTTGCGCCTGATGGCCTCGAAGACCCCCCGGCTCAGTCCGTCCACCGAAACGATGATTTCGGCGACGCCGCAGTCTACCGCCCGACGGCCGTTCTCGGGCGTCAGGAGGGTGCCGTTGGTGAGAAAGGAGACGTCGGCCCTGGTCCTGGCGCAGACGTGCTCGAGCATCTCGAAGAAGCGCGGATGCATGAGGGGCTCTCCGGCATAGCTCAGCTTGATGCTCGGAATGCGCAGTTCCCGAGCCTGCTCCACGATGTCGAGGAACAGCTCGTGGCTCATGTTGCCGCGCGCCCGGGGATTGAACCTGTCCGAGCACATGATGCAGTCGAGATTGCACCGGCTGGAGGGCTCGATGATCAGATTCATGGGGGCGCGTCCGGCATAGTGAAAACGGGGAGCCAGGTGCCAGCGCAACCTGTACAGCCCGTAGAGGGGATTCCCCCGCGCGCGCAGCAGATGGTTTCGGAACTGCCGAAACATGCCCAGTTGCGGATGCCAGCCTACATTGGTTTTCACGCCGCCCGTCCGTTCAGATGAAGTTCCTGGTCTTGATGCGCGCCTGCTTGTCGAAGAGCACGTTGTACTTGGTCATGCGGCACTGGGGGCAATGGCCCGAACAGAAATCCGGATCGAGGAGCCGCGCCGCCTGGTATCGGCGTTCCTCTCCGCACCAGATGTCCCGGAACCGATCCTGGCGTATGTTGCCGACGGGAGGAAGCCAATCATGGATGTTGAGCCGACCGCAGATGAACACGTTGCCCGACGAACTGACGACCGAAGACAGGCTGTGCGAGAAGCACGGCAGCCCGCCGTTGCCCCGCCGGGCGTTCTCCTTCAGGGCCCCCAGGAGGACGGGGAACTGGTGGTATGTGAAGTCCCGCAGGTAGCTCATGTCCTGGTGCAGGCTCAGCCCGGGATGGTCCACCACGGGGCGTATGTGCAGGTAGCCGACATTGAGCCGCTGAAGCAGGAACACCAGGCTTTCCAGGTTGCGCCAATTCCTGTTCGTGAGCACATAGCCGATTCCCACCAGGGGACAGTGGGCGACCATGGTCCGTATGTTCTGGACCACGCGCTCGAATCCGTCCACCCCCTTGAGTTCCAGGAATTCCTTGGCGTTTCCGGCATCCAGGCTGACGCGGATCCACTCGAAGCGCGCCAGCGTCTCGGGCGGGAGAGGACGCAGGCCGTTGGTGATCAGGCCGACTCCAAGCCCCAGCCGGGAGATGTGCTCGACGATCGCCTCGAAGTCCGGGTGCAGCGTGGGCTCCCCTCCGCCTTCGATGACGACGCCCCGCGTGCCGTGGGCCTTGAGGTCCTCCGCCAGCCGCAGAACGGTCGCCGTGGGCAGGGTCGCGGACTCCTTTTCCCGCAGGGCCCGATCCGAACACCAGACGCAGTGCAGCTGGCAGCGATCCGTGAGCGACAACTCCACCGAGATGGGGTTGCTCAGGTCGACAGGGCGGCTGCCGGAGACGACATCCAGAATGTTGCCGCTCTTGGCGGGAAACAGCAGGAGCTTGTCCAGGCCGATCTCCTGGGCCTGCGAGCGGGCGTTGATCTCTGCCATGTGCGGGTTGCGGTCCAGAAGGTCTACGATTGCGGCCTCGTCCGCGGTTTCTCCCAGGCGTTGCACCACTTCCTTGACCAGCAGGTAGTCCCTGCGGATGTCCAGCGACAGCGAATAGCCCGGCCGACTCAAGGCGGAGCGCGATTCGTAGAGCCGGAACCTGTCCGGGTTCTGCTTGATGAACTGGGTGTGGAACTCGCGCTGGAAGGGGCTCAGGTTCTCGCCGCAGAGCTCTCGCAGCACGGAGGCGCGGACGATCTCGGCGCCCAGTCCGCGCACGATGCTGCCCTGGCATTCGCAGGTGGCCAGGTCGTAGTCGTCCTGGAGGACGCGCTCGATCATGAGGCCGACGTGAGCCGGGTCCAGGAGCGGATAGGCTCCGGGCACCTTGATCACATAGTCGGGATCGAGCTCCCGCACGGGAAGCATGGTGCGGGCCAAAACGTCGCGTTCATCGCCCCGGTAGGAGCGCAGGCCGAGTTTCTCGGCGAAGGCCGCCAGGCCGTTGTCCTTGGGCTGGTCCGAGGTGACGAGCACCGTTTCGTCCAGGCCCGGGACCAGGGAGAGCCTCCGCAGGAGCTCTTCCAGGCAGGTGTGCCCGTTCAACGGAAGCAAGGTGCGGTTCGCGTCGAAACGGGGGGACCAGGTATCCTGAATGATCGCCAGAAGGCTCATACGATTCCGTTAGATGAAGTTGACGTGCATGGGGGCTTCGTTCGCAGCCGCAAGTGTCGCCCCGTTGTGACGGACATCCCACAAACATTCGTTCACTTTGTGCTGCAGGCAGAGTGATCCGCACATTGTCCTTGCGTCGAACATGTCCGACGCAATGAGGCGCATGACCTCCCAGTATCGTTCACCCTGCCACAGCTCCTTGAATGTGCAGTCAACAATATTTCCTATGTGATACTTTTCGTAACGTTCGTTGAACAGCATGCCGCATGGAGCGACAAGACCGGATCCGGACATTTGAAGCATGAGTGGAGGTCCGTAGCATTGCGAATAAGATCTCTGGCCGCAGCTCATGATCTTGGACCACTTGGCTCGCACCAGATAGGACTCCGTCGACAGGGCCTCCGCCTCACGAAGCAATGGTTCGAGACTCGGATAGCCTCCGTAGTCCACGCCGATGCGCCCTTCCTCGTCATCGCTGCAATGCTTGATGACCAGGTAATCCGCCTCGAGCTCCCTGCCGAGACGCGCCAACGGCATGACTTGGTCGGCGAATTCCGGCATAAGCACCATCTGCAGCCCGATCGTCACGCCCAGCCCCCGCTCGCGCTTGATGCGCACGGCCTGCCGGACGGTCTCGGCCACCTTGTGGAAGCACTTCTCGGAGCAGCCGTGGATGGAAGAGTAGCGCCCGGGCTCTCCGGCGGAAATATTGAAACGCAGGTACGTAAGGGCGGGAAGGATCTCTTCGAGGCGCTCGTCCTTGAGGAGGTAGCCGTTTGTCCCGAGGGCCATGTCCAGACCATTGGCCTTGCCTTGCAGGATGGCGTCGTAGAGGTGCGGGCTGCAGGTGCTCTCGCCGTCGCTCACGAGGCTGACCGCCTTGACGCCGATTTCGGCCGCGTCGTCGAGAAAGCGGAGGATCACCTCCCGGGTCATCGGCCGTTCGAGGTTGCTCTGAAGCTGGCTGTAGCAGTAGACGCACTCGTAGGAGCATTTGCGCGTCAGGGCGCAGTCGATGGTGATGGGCGCCACACGCTCGCCGCGCAGGAGGGCTTCGACGCGCTCCTTGTGCCAGGCCAGCTTGTGGCCGTCGAGTATGATGTTCTGCATTCTGGGTCTCCCGGGTTCCCTACGGGCGAATGATCCGCCGGACTGCCGCGATGATGTCGTTTTTGTCAGGGTAGAACTCGGCCTCCAGGACCGCGCTCGCCGGGGCCGGCACATCGGGCAACCCGACCCTGGCCACCGGGGCCTTGAGGGCGTCGAAGAGTTCCTCGGCCGCGAAGGCGGCCACCTCGGCGGTCCAGCCGCCGAGCACGTTGCCGGTGTCGGCGGCTACGAGCCGCCCCGTCCGGGCAACGGACGCGGCCAGGGCCTCCCGGTCCATGGGCTTGATGCAGCGCATGTCCAGAACTTCCGCCTCGATTCCCTCCCGGGCCAGCTCCTCGGCGGCCGCCAGCGCTTCGTGGACCATGAGGGACACCGCGGCGACGGTCACGTCGCCGCCGGTGCGCCGCACCACGGCCCTTCCCAGCGCGAGGGTGTACATTTCCTCGGGAACATGCTCGCGCATGTCGTAGAGCCAGCGATGCTCCAGGAACATGACCGGGGCGTTGTCGGCAATGGAGGCCAGGAACAGGCCCTTGGCGTCAAAGGCCGTCGCCGGCATGACAACCTTGAGCCCCGGCACGTGCTGGAAGAGGCCCTGCAGGCTCTGCGAGTGTTGGGCTGCCGACCCCCATCCCCGCCCGATGACCGAACGCACCATCACCGGCGCGCTCTGGCGGCCGTCGAACATGTAGCGCCACTTGGCGGCGTGGTTGACGATCTGATCCATGGCAAGGAGCGTGAAGTCCACGCGGAGGTGCACCAGAACCGGCCGCATGCCGACCAAGGCGGCCCCCACGGCCGCCCCCATGCACGCGTTCTCGGCCAGGGGGAGGTCGAACACCCGTTCGCGCCCGAACTGTTCCTGGAGATTCAAGGTGGTCCCGAAGCTGCCTCCCGGGTCGTCCACACCTTCGCCCATAATGATGACGTTCGGATCCACCGCGAGAGCCTGGCGTTGCGCTTCGAGCAGCGCCTGACGATAGGTCAGGACACGGACATCGTCCACCGGCGCGGATGCGCCGAAACGTTCGGAGTCTGCCAGCAGTCTTGTCCAGGGCATGGTTCACCACACATTCTCATACGTGCTGGAGGGGGCCGGGAAGGGGCTTTCCTGGGCAAAGGCAAACGCAGCCTCCACCTCTTCGCCGACACGCCGCTCCGTCTCCATCCACAAGGCGTCCTTATCGGGGAGGGTGTCCCATTGGCTGGCCTTGAACGTCCTGATCGGACAGCATTCCTTCATGGCCGCAGGATCGGCATTGTAACGGAACTCCCGGTTGCCGTCGTATTCGGTGCCGACATGGTGCATCCACCGGAATGTCAGCGCCTCCACCAGGGAAGGCCCTTCCCCCCGCCGGGCCCGTGCAACCGCCGCCCTGGCGGCCTCCAGCACGGCCTTGGCATTGTTGCCGTCGACCCGAACCGAGGGGATGCCGTGCGGCTCGCCGAGCCTGAAGAGTTCGAGGCTCTTCCGGCGGCTCGACAGATGCGAGCAGGTGGCGAAAAAATTGTTCTCGATGACGAAGACCACCGGCAAAGCCTTGAGAGAGGCCAACGCCATGCTCTCGTAGAAGACGCCCTCGTCCGCCGCGCCGTCGCCGAGAAACGAAACGCTGACACGCTTGTCCATGCGGATTCGCGATGCAAGAGCCGCACCGACGGCCAGGGGAATGCCTCCCCCGACGATGCCCGTGGTTCCGCACACGCCCCGGGCGATGTCGATCACATGCATGGAGCCGCCCTTGCCCGAAGAGCAGCCGGTCGCCTTGCCGTACAACTCGGCCGCCAGCCGCCTCGCATCGCCGCCCTTGGCCAGGTAATGTCCGTGGCTGCGATGGTTGCTGAACACGTAGTCGTCCTGTTCGAGAGCCTGGCACACCCCTGCGGAGACAGCCTCCTGTCCGATACACAGATGGACCGGCGTCTTCATCTCCTGTCCCTTGTAGAGAGACACGACCTTCTCCTCGAAACGTCGGACGAGGAGCATTTTCCAGAGAAGGCCCTGCAAATCCTCCATGCCGAGCCTCGCTCCTCCGCGATCGAGTGATCCAGTGTCTTGGCACATGGCTTAAACGAAATCCTTTCCCGGATACATATCACTGTTTTTCACAAGTGACCCATATCTGCCTGAGTTCCATGAGCCCGTACTCAACGTCATTTCCTCGCTCATAATTGCGATGGATTGAATGACGCACACCAATCACCTTCAAACCTGCACGACCTGCAAGAGAGATTATCTCATCCTCCGTATAGCGTGCACCGATTCCAAAATAACGCGGACCGATTCCGAACACCTCGTCCCCAAGATATACATCAAACTTGCATCGACCACCTTGCTTTACGACGCGCCCCATCTCTTTGATGTAGTTATTGATGATCTGCTTGCTGTGGATATGCACGAACACGCCATGGGCGAACGCAAAATCAAGACTATCGTCCGCATACTGGCTCAGGGAACGCCCGTCCACCTGGGACACGGTGACGTTGGGCCTGTCGCGCAGGCGGTAACGGGCCTCCAGGTACCGGTGGGGAGAGGCATCCGCGCCATGCACCGTGCCGAAGTGATCGGCGAGCACGCCGAGCAGCCGCCCCATGCCGCAGCCGACCTCGAGAATGCTTTTGGATTGCGTCTCGCCGTCTCCGAGGAACGCGGCGTCGTCAAGCAGGAAATGCTGCACCTCCGAGCGGGCTGCGCGGTCATACGCATCGGGCGTGGACATGTGCGCATGGTCGACGACGGAATAACGCGTATCGAAAAGATTGTCCCGGTCCCAGCTCTTGCGCATGTTTACGATGAGCAAATAGTCAACGACATCGTCGCATGTAATATCCGGCTTGTTGATTGTATAGACCAGGCTGCGAATTCCTGAAAAACTCTCGGTGGACTCCAGCCGGAGCCCGGAGAATGCCTCGGAGAAAGGATCGAACCCTGCGCCTGGCCAGGCAAGAGGCGCCTCGAAGAAGTTGACCCTGAAGTACCCGGGGTTCTGCTTCATGAACGCGGCATACGAATCAGCCTTGCGGACCATTTCTTCAAGCCCGTTGTGACCCAGCATCCCGGTATTGGCCATGCTGTGGTACAGGCTCAGGCTCTTCCTGCTGACAACCACCGGGACGAGGGGCGACGGCAGATTGTGGCAGAAGGTCATGTCCGCGCCTTCGGCAAGGTGGCTCTCGATCATCTCGTCGCAGAAATGAAGCGATGTCAAGGGATTGAGCACATCGACATCGATCACGTGGTCGAGATCGAACTGCCGGGCCGCCCGGAGAAGCCGCGCGCCGTACTCCCTGTCTCCGATGAAGAATTCGAACCCGTGGGAAGTGACGAGCTCCTTGAGACGGTCGCTCAGCAACTGAAGGTTCCAGAAGCCTTGAGCGAAAATTTTCAAGGCATCGGGGTGGCGCCTGGAGATGTTCGCGAGCAGGTGCTCCAGGAAGGTGGTGTTGCCCAGGCTCCCCATGGGGAGGGAGTCGGGGAAAATCTGGGCGCTGTTGACCACGATGCCTACGTTCTTATGCTTCATTTGAATCCTCGCTGGTGTTCTTCATCCGGCAACGCCCCCCTCGGGGGAGGTGTAAAGGTCTTCCACGGTTTCAAGCTTGGAGTGGAGATCGTGCCGCTCCCTGTAGGCGAGCACGTTTCGCCGCATGCGCCCTCGGTCGACCCCTTCCAGGATCCTTCGGAGGGAAGGGACATCCTGCGGCCCGACCACCAGTCCCAGTCCATTTTCCCGAACCAGTCGCGCCACGCAGGTGAAACGGTCGCTGACCAGCACCGGCAAGCCCGCCTCCAGGTAGCCGAAGAATTTCGTCGGCATGATGTACGCTAGGTGTTCCGGTTTCACCGTCGTGTCGTCGGGGAACATGTAGAGCATGCTTCCGAAATCCATGGAAGCGATCCTCCTCGGCAACTCTTCCGGGCCGCTGCCCTGGTGCAGATGAAAGCCCGGAATGCGCGCGGCCAGATACTCGTAGTCCCAGAAGACCCCCCGCTGCTGATTCCCCTGGTAGGGGTTCAACAGCACGTGCAGTTCGAGGCCCTGACCCGTCAGCACCCGGACGAGCTTCAGGAGTTTCACGTCTCCGAACGGTTGTTCCGGAAAGTGCGACGGGTTGAGCGTTCCTGCGAAGACGATGCGGACGGGTCCGTCCTCCGGCGGTTCGGCCCGGGCGAAAAACTCCGGCAGGGGATGGGAATGGAAATGCACATGCCGGCACGGTTTGGTGACGCCGTCCAGAAGAAGGGGCGCGCTCCCCTGCGCGTAGTTGAGGATCGCCGCGTCGCTCGAGGAGAAAAGGCGCTCCACGCAGGTTTGGTCTTCGTGATGGGAACCGTTCCCGAACAGCGTGTCGTGTTCCTCGGGTTCGAAGAGCATCCGAGGCATGTCGTTGAACTCGATGATGAACCGGCAACGGGCGCTGAGCTGAGCGGCCGCGGCGAAGACATGCAGGTTCAGCCATCCCTGGAAGTGGACGGCCCTGTACGGGAGCGCCGCGATCAGCCTGTAGAAGAGGCTCAGGTCTCCGTGGGCGTGCAGCGTAAGGTCGAAGTGCCCCCCCTTGTGGGCGTGGTTTCCCGGATTGAGGCAGAGGAACGCGGTCTTGTGCCCTCGCCCGCGGAGGGCCAGGCTCAGCCGGTTGAAGTTGAAATAGGTGTAGATGCCCGCGAAGAGGATGACCCCCCCGGGAGGACCCAGCGCGGCAAGGCGTTCCTTGGCCTCGTCCAGCAGGGCCTGGGCGGCGGCTTCGTACTCCGGCCGCAAGGATTCCGGCGTCTCGAAGGGCAGCCCGCAAGGGGGGACGAGTTCCAGACGGACGAACTTCTCCGTCGGCCAGTGCCTCGGCAGGGCCGCGGCATCGAGGACCAGCAACGCGTCCGCCTCCGAGGGGTCGCTCTCCGACGGCCGGCGCACGGGGAGGATCGTCCGGCCCTGGCCGAGCATGGCCGAGCCCCCTGCCGGATCGAGCACGAAGGGGATGCGGAAGGAGTCCAGGAGTCCCGCGCGAAGCAGCTCCTCCAGAAGCGGCGGCCTGCCCGCCACCGCCAGGCGGGAGACGCCCTGAGCGGCAAGCTCCGCAAGGAGGCGGCACGACGTATGGAAATGCATACGCCCAGCGACCGTTGCCTGTGCTGCGGGAGCGCAGACCTCGCGGGCCCGCCTGCGCAAGGCGTCGTAGAGGTCCGGGTGGGTGGTGCGCAGGGCCTCCAGCGTCATCGGCACACCTCCTCGAAAGGGGCCTCCCGGCAGGGAAGGCGAAGCTCCGGGGGCAAGACGAAACGCAGGGGCAGCCCAGCCAGCCTGTCGGCGATGCTCCGGGCCGTCGGGAAGGGGAAGGCCAGCAGGACATCCGCGCCGCCAGGAGCCTGCGCGGGGAAATACACGGGCCTGCCGAGGAATTCCCTTCCTGCCCTGGCCGGATCCTCATCCACGAAAAAATCCGCCCCGTCGCCATGGACTGAAGAGACCCACACCCCGGCGTTGGCCACGCCGAACACCCCGAAGGCACCCGCCCCGATTGAGCGCGCCTTCCAGGCGTACGCATCGAGCCAGCCGAGGATGGCCTCCACGGAACTCCGCACGCACTCGCGCCCCGCCCCTCCCTCTTCCGGCCGCCTGCCGCCCGGGCGGGCCACCACGACGAGCTCCTTGGGGATGAGCTCCTCGGAGAGGACGAGCGGCCGGAAACCCGTCCGGTCCAGCAGGGCCTCGACCGCGTCTTTGGAAAAGTGGCTGCAATGGTCCGCCACGAGCAGATCGAAGGGGTTGTCCGGAAAGTATGGCACGTTCAGGAGCAGAACCCCTTCCGGGGCAAGCCGCCTCCGGGCCTCCGAAAGGATATCCGCCGGCCCGACGATGTGCTCGAGGCAATGGTTCACGACGATGACGTCGAAGACCGCCTCGACGTTGTCCAGGGGGCAGCAGAAGAAGTCCGCCCCTCCGGGGACGGACCGGATGTCGGCCTCGTACCTGGAGTTGGCCTCCAGACCGGCGAGACGCCACCCGGGGTACGTTTCGGCGAAGGCCCGCAGGAAGTGGCCCGCGCCACACCCCAGGTCAAGCAGTCGGCCGGATTCCGGGAGATGCGCCGCCCGCCGCAGGTGTTCGAGGACGAGCCGGGAACGGGGCCGGGAGTTTCCCGAGAGTTGGTCGAAGATGCGCTGCTCGCTCCCGTCTCCCTGCGCATAGAGACAATAGCTGTCGAAGATGACCTTGCACTCCCGGGCGAAATGCCCGTCAGCCACCTTCTGCACCAGGCCGCAAGCCGGGCAAAACGCCATCCGGCCGCCGGCCGGCCAGGGCCGGCAATCGGAGGTGACCCGGACAAGCCGACCGAATTCCGCGAACTCGTGGAGTCCGTCGTGTCGGCAGGAATGGCAGCGTCCAGACATGCTCTTTCCCCGCCCTGCTCAGCGGAGCAGGCCGCGCACCAGGGCGGCCGCCCGGTCTGCGGTGAGGCCGTATCGCGCCAGCAGGTCCTGCTGGGAGCCGTAGTCGTCCGGGAACGCGTCCGGCAGCCCGAACCTTCGGAAGCGCCTGCCGTCGCCTAGGCCTGCCTCCAGCAGGGTAAGGGCCGCAGCTTCCCCCAGGCCGCCGGAGGGCACGTGCTCCTCCACGGCCACCACCACCCGCGTCGGCTCCGCCGAGGCCAGGAGGGCCTCGGCGTCCAACGGCTTGACCGTGGGCATGTGGAGCACGCCGGCCCCTATGCCCTCGGCCGCGAGAAGCTCCGAGGCGGCCAGCGCGATCTGGGCGCCCACGCCGGTGGTGACGAACAGCGCGTCGGCGCCCTGACGCAGCGTGCGCGCCCGGCCGATACGCAGCGGAGCGGCCGATCCGGTGACGACGGGGTCCCCGCCTCTGCCCAGACGGATGTAGATCGGGCCCTCCCAGTCCAGGGTCAGGGGCATGAAGGCAGCCATTTCCAGGGCATCGGCCGGCGCGAAAACGGTCATGTTGGGCAACGCGCTCATGAGGGCGATGTCCTCCACCGCCATGTGCGTGGGGCCCTGGGCCGCGTAGACCAGCCCGCCTCCGTTGCCTATGAGCCGGACGTTGGCCCTGTGCAGGCAGACGTCCACGGCGATCTGCTCGTAGGCCCGGCGCGTCAGGAAGGTGGCGATCGTGTTCACGAAGGGCACCCAACCCTCCATGGCCAGGCCGGCCGCCATGCCCACCACGTTGGCCTCGCTGACGCCCTCCATGAAGAACCGCTCCGGGATGGCCCTGCGGAACTCGTCCAGGACGCCGTACCCCAGATCGGAGCCGATGAAACAGACTCTGCCGTCCGCCCGGGCCAGTTCGAGGATCATGTCCAGACAGGCCTTGCGCATCACCTCTCCTCCAGGGCAGCGAGCATGTCCCTCAGGTCACCGTCGGGAATCTGGCCCCGGTGGTGCCAGGAGGGGTCGTTTTCCATAAAGGGGATCCCCTTGCCCTTGACCGTGTGGCAGATGACCGCCGAGGGTCTGCCGGGTTTGAACGGCAGCCCCAGCAGGAGTTCCCGGAGGGCGGCGGGGTCGTGTCCGTCGGCTTCGCGGACCTCGAAGCCGAAGCTGGCCCATTTGTCCGCGAAGGGGGCCAGGTCGAGGATGTCCCTCACCGGGCCGTAGGACTGGAGCTTGTTGTGGTCCACCAGCACGCACAGGTTGTCCAGGCCGTGTTTCGAGGCGCAGAGCGCCGCCTCCCACACGGAGCCTTCGTTGCACTCCCCATCGCCCAGCACGGTGAAGACCCGGAAGCCGACGCCGCCCATCCGGGCGCTCAGGGCGAAGCCGACGGAAACGGACAGACCGTGTCCGAGGCTGCCCGTGGACACTTCCACCCCGGGCACCTTGTTGCGTTCCGGGTGTCCGCCCAGGAAGCAGCCGGGCCTGTACAGGCCGCACAGGGCTTCGGGCGCGAAATAGCCCTTGTCGGCAAGCAGGACGTACAACGCGAGACAGCCGTGCCCCTTGCTCAGCACGAAGCGATCCCTCCCCGGCCAGGCAGGATCCCGGGGGTCGTGACGAAGGATGTCGTCGTAGAGGACTCGGAGTATCTCGACGAGCGACATCGCGGACCCGAGATGCCCCTGACGGCAGGATTCGACCACTCGGACGATCCGCCTTCGCAGGTCACGGGAACGGCCGTCGAGGGGGACGCCCCCTTCAGTCGGCGCGGGGAATGGGGTCTTTGTCATTGGACACCTTGTCCAGCGCGGCCTTGGACTGGCCTGCCGGTCGGTAAACATGTTGCTGCGGGACGCAGGCGCAGCCTCGGAACCGGGGCCGTGCGCGGAAGCCCTCCGCCCTGGCGTCGAGACGGGCATGGCCTCACGGACGCCCCCCGTCGTAAACCTGCGCGAGCGTCGGCAGGAGGGTTTCCAGGGCGTTGCTTTCGCGGAATGCCCGCACGTTGCGCCGAAGGGACGCCAGGTCGGCCTGCTCCAACAGGGAGGGCAATTCGTGGAGCCGGTCGAGGCGGTAGATGACGCCCAGGCCGTAGCGTTCGACGAACTCGCAGATGTACTCAAGAGCGTCATAGACGAGAAGCGGCAGACCGGCCTCGAAATAACTGAAAATCTTCGTCGACATGTTGTAGGTGTAGGCCTCCGTCCGGTAGGACGAAATGGCTTTCTGGTCGTAGAGCAGGCCCAGGTGGTAGCCAGCGATGCGCCCGGGCAGGCGGTGGAACGGCACCCCCTTCTCGAAGCTGAAGTGCGGATACGTCCGCTGGAGATCGTAGTATCGGGCCTGGTCCTCCCAGTGCATCTCCCGGGCGTTCTGGTTGGCGAGAAACGTCAGCGACAGGTTCTTCCCCGCCGTTTCCGTGATGATCGGGTCCATGATCATGTGCTCGTGCCCGTGTCGCACGGCGGCGTGATAGGGCATGATGCCCCCCGCGTAGACGATGCGGAACGGAGGCGGCGGCGGCGGCGGGCTGTCCTCGAAGAGTTCGCGCATGGGAAGGCAGTGGGTCAGGAAGTCCGGGACGTCCAGGCCCCACTCCGCCCGGAGCTGGTCCAACGCGGCGGGGGGCATCTTGTGCGTCAGGGCTTGAGCCCGCCCCAGGACGGCGCGTTCCAGCCTGCATTCCACGAGTCCCTGGTCGCGCCGCATGAAGCAGTTGGTGTCGTTGACATCCACCACGACCCGGACCTCCGGGCAGGCCTCCAGGACCACCGCTCCCAACAGCGACGGCTGGATGCAGGCGGCGACCGCAGACGGCGCTGCGGAGCGCAGCATGGACAGGAGCTCCTCGTAGCTCTCCACTTCGTAGGCCTCGTCGAACCAGGAATCGATCTCCAGGTCGTCCCGGATGCAGCAGGCCAGGAGGGTGGTGTGGTGCTCGCCGCCGCGCCTGAGGGCCACGCTCTTCTTGATGGTGCTCGGATAGGCGTAATAACAGACGAAGACCACATGCCGCTTGCCGTCCACCTCCGCCTCGCCCAGATGCGCGGGCGCGTCGCGGCGCGAGAGGGTCCCCCTGCCGCGCGGCATCTCACCGGCCAGGGCCTGCTCCACGTGGGTCGCCAGGTCTTCGGGAAGCCACGCGAACCTTCCCGAGCGTCCCTCCCCGGCGGGGCATGGCGCGGCGTGTTCCCCGGGTGCTCCCGGAGCGGATGCGTCAATCATTGCGATGCAACTCCCTGCGCTAGATGAAATTCACGTGGGGGGACGGATTGCGCAGCCGCCACAGGTAACCGTTGATCTCGTCCATGCGGCAGTTCTGACGGCAGTCCTGGATGTCCAGCCCCCGACGGATCAAGCCCAGGTTCTCCACCCGGCGCGTCCCTTCCCAGATATCCTTGAACGTGTCCCGCACGAGGTTTCCGGCGTTGAAACGCTCGTCGCCCAGATAGGCGCTGCATGTGTACACGTCTCCCGAGGAGGCGACATAGGCCCAGAAGAACGGGGTGGCCAGGCAGGTCGCGTAGTCTTTGTCCCTTGCGAGCTTCTTCATCGTCCGGGACCGGAACACCACGTGGAAGCGGTCCGTGGCGAGCTCGGCCAGCTGCTCGGCGAGAGGGAGATGCTCTTCGTACCGGATGTTCTCGTAGGTCCGGGTGACGCTGAATTTGTGCTGGGAATAGGGTTTGACCACGAGGTAATCGACGCCGATCTCGTCTCTGCAGATCCTGGCCAGGGTGAGAGCTTCCGAGGCGTTCTCCGGCAGCAGGAGCATCTGCAGGCCGATGGTCGTCCCGCGCCCGTGGCTGTCCCGCGCCGCCACGGCGCGCCGCAGGTTGTCCAGGACCCGGGAGAAGTCCTCCCGCTGGGTGTTGTGGACTCGGGCATACGTGTCGGGGCGTCCGGCATTGAAGCTGACCTTGATCCAGCTGGTCCGTGGGAGCGTCCGCTCGATGAACGCCTCGTTCATGAGCACCCCGTTGGTGGTGAAGGCGATGTCGATGCCCGCATCGACGGCGGCCCCGGCAAGATCGTTGATTTCCTTGTGGAGGAGCGGTTCTCCCTCCCCGGCGAACATCACGCTCTTCACCCCCAGGGCCCCCATCTCCAGGAGCCTGTCCCGCATGACCGGGGTCGGCAGGGAGCGGGGGGCGTAGCCCATGTAGTCGAGGGCGCAGAACGTGCACCGGTGGTTGCAGGCGCCGATGGGCGAGATCTCGACATAGATCGGATAGACGGATTTCGCCGCTTCCGGATCGTCCGCGGCCCGCAGCCAGGCCGCCACCCGTTCCGGATGGAACAACAGCTTATGGCTGTCGATGCGAAATCTGTCCTCTCCCATCAGCACACCTACCTTTTCAGAAGCCTGAAGCGGCGCCGCGGCCGTCACGCCGATCGCAAGGCAACCGGGAGGCAAGGCTCCCCGTTGCGCGGCAAGGGGCCGGCTCGCCGGATGGTCCGGCGCTTCCGTCCGCTGTTTGAACAGGCCCGCCCGGCCCGAAGGCGCAGAGGCGGGCATCGCCCGACGCCGTCACTGCGGACCCTCGCATCACTTGAGCATGGCGATGATGCTCTTCATCATCGGCACTTTTTCCAGGGGCGTCTTGTTGCAGATTGTGCCTACCGCGAGGGCGCCCGCCACATTGCCCAGGAACCCGGCAACCTCCATGGGGACGTTCTGCGCCACGCACAACGAGGCCACGGTGAGCACCGTGTCCCCGGAGCCGATGCGGTCCACGACCTTCCCCGTGAAGGCGGGCACTTCGTGGAAGCCCGTGTCTTCATCGTAGCACAGACACCCCTCCTTGCCCTTGGTGATGAGCATGCGCGGGCAGCGGCGTCGTGCGGCGGCCTGGCGCACCAGCGTGCGGAGGCAGCCGTCGCGGCATCTGGCCTCGAGCCGGAGCTCCTTTTCCGAAATACAGAGGAAGTCCGCCCTGGGATACTTGGAGATGGTGTTGTAGCCGTAGTTCCCGGCATTGACCTGGGCGTTGACCGCAAGAAAGGGGGCACGCTCGCAGAGCGTCTCCACCAGCTTGGCGTCCAGGAGGCCATGCCCGTAATCGGCCACCACGACCAGATCCGTCTGCGGAAGGATGCGTTCGAGGGATTCCGCAAGCGCTTCGCGGCTGCCCTCCGACCCCGCGCAGCCGTTCATGTGGTAGACCTCGAAGAGCTTCTGGAAGGGATACTGCTCGACATACCTGCGCTTGACGATGGTCGGCCCGCTGTCCCGAACGAAATGCGGCCTGACGGCCGGATCGAGGCTCTGCCGGACGAACGCCTCGTTGGAGTCGATCTCGCCGAGGCTGCTCAGCAGGGTCACCTTGTCGGTGAAGGCGGCCAGATTGTTGGCGATGGCGAGGATTCCGCCGGGATACATCTCCGAAGCCACGTGGCGTGCCGCGAGAATCGGCTCCTTCCCGGATTTGCCGAGCGTGTCGCAGAAGACGTATTCGTCGAGGATGGTTTCTCCAAGCGCCAGAACCCTGACCCGCGAGGCGTTCTCCAGGCAGGCGAGCACGCTCTCCAGATCGTGGCGGCGCGAGAAATCACGCAGGTAGGCCCGCACGGGCTCCGGGAAGGGTGAGAAGAACTCGTTCAGGAGATTGGAGGAACTGAAGGTGATGTCGTCGGTGAAGTGTATCCTGCCTCCGCAGCGGAGCACGGCCTGCTCCTCGTCGCGGATTTTCCCGGTCTTGTCGTTGGCGGCGTCGCGGTACTCCGAGCCCTTGATGTAAATGTCCGGCCGCAGCAGCGCGATCGCCTCGACGGCCGTGGGCCAGGGGTTGACGGCCACGTAATCCACGCACTCCAGGGAGGCGATGCTTTCGGCCCTGAGCTCGTCGGAAAAGACTGGCCGGTGCGGCCCCTTGTTGACGTGCTCGTCGGCGGTGATGGTGACCACAAGGAGGTCGCCGAGCGCCTTGGCCTCCTTGAAGTGGCGGATGTGGCCGATGTGCACGAGGTCGAAAACGCCGTGACAGTGCACGATCTTCCGGCCCCGACGATCGGCCAGCTCCCTGGCCAGGCCGTCAAGATCCCGGATTTTCAGTGAGCTTTCGGCTTTTCGCATAGAAACCTCATACTCTGCGTTGCAGGTTCAGGCAAGAAACTCGAACCACGTCTTCGTTGCCTGGGCGATGCTCTGTTCTGTCCAGACCGGCGCGTTGCGCCACAGGTGGACGTGGCTGAGCATGACCGCAACTCCCTGCTCGAAGCCCACCGAAGGCCGCCATCCGAGCAGGTCCCGCGCCTTGGAGATGTCCGCGTGGGTGACGTCGGGCTCTCCGGGGCGCTTCGGGATGTGCGTCTTGTCCCCTCCAAGCAGCTCCACCAGTCTGTTGACGGTCTGCGGACAGCCCGAGCCGATGTTCACCGCCTCCCCCGCAGCATCGGAGCGCGCGGCGGCCATGAACGCTTCCACAACGTCGCTCACGAAAACAAAATCCCTTGTCTGCTCGCCGTCGCCCACCACCGTGTAGGGAGCGCCCGCCAGCTTCTGGGCAAGAAAGACGCCGAAGACGGCCCCGTATGCGCCGCTGGTCCGGGAACGGGGGCCGTACACGTTGAACAGCCTGAGCGCCATGCAGGGAAGAGAATAGACCTTGGCCCAGTGCATGACGTACGTTTCGCCGACGTACTTGGTGTGCGCGTAGGGGTACATGGTCCTGATGGGGGCGGTTTCCGGCGTGGGGTAGCTGTCGGGGATGCCGTAGCACGACGACGACGACGCATAGACGAACCGTCCGACCTTGGCCTTGCGCGCGGCCTCCAGCACGTTCAGCGTGCCGTCGACGTTGACCTCGTGGTAGCGGACCGGGTTGTCGATGGACGGAACAATGTCGGCCAAACCAGCCAGGTGGAACACCCAGTCCGCACCGGCGAAGAGTTCCGGGGGGATCGACGCCGCGATGTCGACCTCGTGCAGCGTGCATCCGGGATGCTCGGCCACCTGGCTGAGGTTTTCCCTGCGGCCAGTCTCCAGGTTGTCCAAGACGACCACATCGAATCCATCGGCCACCAAGCGGTCGACCAGGTGGCTCCCGATGAATCCGGCCCCGCCGGTGACTACCGCTTTCATCTGTTCCTTTCTCCTCCGGCCAGCGACGACCCGTCGCCCCCGCGTGCGGAGGCCGACATCAAAGCCGCCTGCAACCTCTTAAAATCATGTTCAGAAGGGTGGAAAACCTACTTGACCTTCCGGGTCAGCGTCAACCATTCAACCCTCTGAGGACGCGCCCCGGACCCCCGGAGCGCTCCGCCGGGCGAATCCGCCCCATCGACGTTCATTCACTCACTGAATGGTTATCGGCAAAAACGTCCCGTCACTTTAGACCGCCGACACGAAATCAACCTTGCAAATTTCGAACCGGACCGATTCCTGCCACAGCCCGAACCCGGAGGGGATCAGAGTCGGCCCTTTCCGCCGACATCGCCGGACCGTATGGCCCATTCTTGACACTGGAGTCTATCCGTTGCATTTAAAATGAAAAAAAATGCGAGATTGCACCTGGCCCATGGACGCTCGTCGCGGGCGACAGAAGCCACGAAGGGACCTGCGTGAAAAACATAGCCGTTGCCAAGGAACTAGGGGTCTGCATCGTTTCCCCGCGAAACATCCTCTACGAGGAGGGCCAGTGCCTTCACCGCTTTTCGAATCATCAACCCTTGTGGGATTTTGAAGACACGAGAACCAAAACACCGTTCCTGTTCGGACCGCAAAGCCCTCCCCTTTTCGACACCCTGCCCAGGAACACAGACATCGCGGAAGCTCTGCGAGCCACGAAGCTGGTGTGCTTCATCGGCGCCTGCCCGAGCGAGGCGCTCGACCGTGCGCGAAAAACCGAAGGCGCCGTATGCCTTGTCTTCGAGCCAAACGCCGAAAAACTCGAAGAGTATCTTGGAGGCATCAAGGCGCGCACCCACCTCTCCAACCGGACGATCTACTTCTCGGGAGACCCGAGGCATTTGTCACAGTCCCTCGCGGCCATTCTCCCGGAGACATTCGCGGATGTCGGATTCCCGGTCTTCTTCATCCAGGACGGGCTGGACAAACTGGACTTCACCGACCACATCATCAAGCAGGTCGAACTCCATTTCTACAGGAACAAAATCTACTACATCTCGGGTCGGGACCACTATAAGGGCTTCCCGATGCGCCAGATGCTGCGCAGAATGACCTACGACTGCGTCTACCACTCGTACAGCAACATTTCTTTATGCATTCGGACTGGAACATTGTCTGATCTGAAAGACAAATTTTGCGGGACAAGCGCCATCCTGATCGCAGCAGGCCCAGGACTTACGGAGAAAATCGACTGGATAAAAAGTCAGCATGAAAACGCCGTCACGATCGCAGTGAACAACGCCCTGTCCCCCCTGCTCAACAGCGGCTTCCACCCGGATTTCGTCGTCATCAACGACACGTCACGGGTAGCTGGCAGATCGCTGGACCAGTTGCCACGATCCGTCGATTCCTCGCTGGTCGGCCACTGCCTTTCCAGGTTGACGCTTGAACCCTTTGCCAACCTCTTCGTCTTCGGCAATTACGAAGGGCAGCCATTCCCAACGCGCGATTCCCTCCTGCTGCACGGGTCGGTGATCACCACCGCCTTTTCCCTCGCGGAACACATGGGGTGCGACAGGGCCTATCTCGTCGGCGCGCAACTTGCCTCGAGCCATCCCTTCAAGCTGAGCTACGCGCGCGGCACCGCGCATGGAGAGTACGACGGCCAGTGGGACCCCGCGCAGCTACCGAACAGGTTCCCGCAACTCTACCCGGTGACGGCCGCTGACGGTTCGACGATGTTTACCACGCTGAATTTTTTCGATTCCTGCCAGTGGCTGATCGAGAGGATCCACGGGTCATCCGTGGAAGTCATCAACACCGCTCCCGACTCGATCATTTACAGCAACAGGATCAAGATTGACCAGAACCCGCGCATCCCGCAATCAGCACTGATCAAGCAACAGAGACATGGCATCGCCATGTCCACGCCGTGCAGCAACCATGAACGCATATCGGTCTACATCAAACATGAACTCGAGTACTGGCGAAACAGCCTCAAGCAGGCCTCCACGCTTCTCAAACAGCTCAAAACGCCTTCCGAGAACGACATCCTGTTGGCCATGCATTATATATCGGAATGCGACAAGGACAACAGGTCCTTCATGCTGACCCAATACGACACGTATGACAACGAAACTTTCCACAACTTGATGACCAGCACCAACGACCTGACCGGCCCCAAGAACGGAGCGGAATACTACCTGAAGTGCCTCTGCGAAATGAGCAACGACCTGTTCAGGCTCCTGCTCGACCAGTTGATGAAGGTGAACCGCGAGGCGCGCGGCATGCGGACAGACTGAACATTGCCGACAGCGCTGCATGGGCACACCAACCTCTCACGCGCGCGCGACACGCTCCGCTGTACGGACCGCGAGGCGGCGCGGATCGGGAACCACCCACCCCTCACGCACGCGTGACACGCTCCGAGCCGGACAATTTCCCTGCGCCTTGTCTGCGGCTATCTTGAACTGGCTGCACGAATCGACTCGTTCGACGGGCATCCAGGCCTGCCCCGTGCCCTGCGGGGACGCCTGGGGAAACAGCTTCAGAATCGACGGTTTCGCCTGGCTGCTGGTGTCGCGTCCAGGAAACGCCGGAACATGATTTCAGGATGAAAATCCATGACTCCGGCGGCACACCCGGGCCGTCCCAGGAGGCGTGCCGTGGAGACGCGGCACGCGACGCCCGGGAGGAACCGGCGGACGCCCCCGGGGGGCCCTTTGCCCGGACCGTCCAATGCCCGGCCCGCACGTCAGCGCACGGCGCGCGCGGCGGCCCGGCGGGCCTTGAGGAACTCGATCACCCCGGGCATGATCGAGAGCACGATGATCAGGTAGATCACCTTGTTGAAGTTCTGCTTCACCAGGGGCAGGTCGCCCACCAGGTAGCCCAGGCCCACCAGCCCGCCGATCCAGAGGATGCCGCCGCCCACCGAGAAGGTGAGGAAGCGCGGATAGTGCATGTTGCCGATGCCCGCCACGAACGGGGCGAAGGTGCGCACGATGGGCATGAAGCGGGCGATCACCACGGTCTTGCCGCCGTGCTTCTCGTAGAAGGCGTGGGTCTTCTCCAGGTGCTTCTTGTTGAGCAGCCAGCTGTCCTCGCGCTTGAACACGGCGGGCCCCAGGGTGCGCCCGATCCAGTAGTTGGTGTTGTCGCCCAGGATGGCGGCGGCCGTGAGCAGGCCTATGGTCACCAGGGGGTCCAGGCTTCCCGCTCCGCAGAACGCGCCAAGGATGAAGAGCAGCGAGTCGCCCGGCAGGAACGGCGTGACCACCAGGCCCGTCTCGCAGAAGATCACCAGGAACAGGACTAGGTAGGTCCACGTTCCGTAGGAGTTCACGAGCATCTCCAGGGTTTCCTTGATGTGGCCGAGCATCCAGACGAACTGGCTAACGTATTCCATGGCGGTTCCTTGATGGTGGTGGTGGCGCGCCGCAGGAAGGCGGCGATCGGGTGGCGGTTTCATACGGCCTGACGCCCCTTCAGGCAAGCCAAAAGCACCCGCCGGGCGGCGCTAGTCCAACAGGACAAACACGTCCATGCGCATGCCCACGGGAATCTCCACGCCGGGGGTGAACTCCACCAGGGTCTCCAGGATCTTGGTGTCCAGGCGCTCGGCCGGGTCGTCGGTGCGCACGTTCTTGCGCCCGAGCATGCGCGCCACGCGGATCACCCGGCCCTCGAAGCGCCGATCGCCGTAGGCGTCGGCCACGGCGTAGGCCCGCTGCCCAACGCGCACCTTGTCCACGTCCTTCTCGTCCACGTCGGCGCGCACGCGAAGGACCGTCACGTCGCCCACCGTGACCACCGGCGACTCGAAATTGGTGGAGACCATTTCCCCGGCCCGGCGGTGCTTGCGCAGCACCACGCCGTCGATGGGCGAGCGGATGAGCGCCTTCTCCACGTAGGCCCGGGCCTCCTCCAACTGGGCCACGGCGCGGGCGTGCTCGGCCTCGGCGCGGCGCACGTCCTCGGCGCGGCTGGGGTCGTTGACCAGATGGAAGCGCTGGCGGGCCTGCTCCTCGCGCTGACGGGCCACCAGGAAGTCCTTCTCGGCGCGGTCTGCCTCCTCGCGCGAGATCACGCCCCGGGCCACCAGATCGGTACGACGTTCGCTCTCTCGCCGGGCGTTGGCCGCCACGGAGGTGGCCTCGCGCAGCACGGCCGCCGCCTCCACGCGCTCCATGGCCCGCGCGCCCGCCACAACCTTGTCCAGGGAGGCCTTGGCGGAGGCCACGCCTGCCCGCGCCTGCTCCAGCCTGGCCTGGATGTCGGCGTCGACCAGGCGCGCCAGAGGCTGCCCGCGCGAGACCTTGTCGCCCTCCTCCACCAGCACCTCGGAGAGCCTGCCGGGGATGTCGAAGCCCAGGCGCATCTCCTCGCTGGCGGGCTCCACGCGCCCGGCGGCGGCCACCCACTTCCCCGAACGCGGGATGCGCCCGGCCACGCCCTGGTCCTCGGCCGAAACGCAGGGCGTGATGGATACGATCAACAAGGCCAGGGCCAACGCCGCATGCTTCATGACGCCTTCTCCACGGCCCCGAGGCGGCCGTCCTCGATGCGGACGATGCGGTCCGCGAAGTCGAAGATCCTGTTGTCGTGGGTCACCACGGCCACGGCCCGGCCGCGCTCCCGGGCCAGTTCGCGCATGAGCCCGATCACCTGGCGTCCGTTCACCGAGTCCAGGGCCGCCGTGGGTTCGTCCGCCAGGATGATCTCCGGGTCCCCGGCCAGGGCGCGGGCGATGGCCAGGCGCTGCTTCTGCCCGCCCGAGAGGTCGGCGGGCCAGCTGTCGAGCTTGCCGCCCAGGCCCACGGACTCCATGGCCTGCCCGGCCAGGCGTCGGGCCTCGTGACGCGGTCGGCCCTTGAGGTCCAGGGCCACCATGACGTTCTCCACGGCGCGCAGCGTGGGGAAGAGATTGTAGTTCTGGAACACGAAGCCGATGTGCTCCAGGCGCAGGCGGCACAGTTCGCGCTCGGGCAGGCCGGCGGCCTCGCGCCCGCGCACCAGGAGGCTCCCCGCGTCCGGGCGCAGGATGCACCCCATCACGGAGAGCAGCGTGGTCTTGCCGCTGCCCGAAGGCCCCATGAGCAGCACCAGTTCGCCAGGGTGCACGTCCAGGGACACGTCGTCCAGGGCCAGGGTCCTGGCCTGCCCGGAACCGAAGGCCTTGGAGATGCCGCGCACGGAGACGGCGGCGCGAAGGCGTTGCTGTTCCACCTCAGCGCCCCTTGAAGACCATCACCGGGTCGATGCGCGTGACCTTGTTGATGGAGATGAGCGATGCCCCAACGCACATGCCCGTGGTGACGAAAAAAAGCCCCACCGCCAGCCAGGAGGGCAGCAGGATGGAGGCCCCGCCCTTCTCGGCCAGACCCACCAGCAGGTAGCTCAGGGCGATGCCCGGCGTGTAGCCCGCGAAGGCGCTGGCCAGGGCCTGGAGCACGATGATGCGGTGGATGTAGCCCCCCGGAGCGCCCATGGCGCGCAGGGTGCCGAACT
>NZ_JBZVFJ010000030.1:0-9729 GCF_058402725.1 Fundidesulfovibrio sp.
GGCAGGTTCTGCGGGTTGGAGTTGATGGCGAAGCCGAAGAGGATCAGCTGCATGAGCGGGATGCCGATCATCATGGCGAAGGTCAGCCGGTCGCGCCGCATCTGCACGAACTCCTTGACCACCATGGCCCAGAAGCGCCGGAGGCTGAAGCGGGTCACGGCCTTTTCCCCTTCAGGGACTGGTCCATGAGGCTGATGAACACCTCTTCGAGGCTCGTGGGCACCCTGGCGAAGGTCCAGGCCCCGCCGCGGAAGGGCTCGAGGGAGCGCTCCAGCAGGGCCGGGTCCGGCCCGCTGACGTGCAGGGTGTTGCCGAAGTGGGCCACCTGCTCCACGCCCGGCAGGGGGCGCACGGCCCGGGCCAGGGCGTAGAGGTCGCCTCCGGTGGCCTCCCAGGTGGCCAGGCCGCGCCCGGCCACCACCTCCTCCACCGTGCCCTGCACGAGCAGGTCGCCGTAGGCGATGTAGGCCAGGCGGTGGCAGCGCTCGGCCTCGTCCATGTAGTGGGTGGAGATGAGCGCCGTGAGGCCCTGTCCGGCCAGCTCGTGCACCTCGTCCCAGAAGTCTCGTCTGGCCTTTGGGTCCACGCCTGCGGTGGGCTCGTCCAGCAGCAGGAGCTCCGGGCCGTGGATCAGGCTCGCGGCCAGGGCCAGGCGCTGCTTCCAGCCTCCCGAGAGGTTCTGGGCCAGCTGCCCGGCGAAACGCCCCAGGCCCATGCGCTCGATCATGCGCTCCACGGCCTCGCGGCGGTCCGGCACGCCGTAGACCCGGGCCATGAAGTCCAGGTTCTCGCGCACGGAGAGGTCGCCGTAGAGGCTGAAGCGCTGGGCCATGTAGCCCACGCGGGTCTTGATGCGTTCGGCGTCGCGCGTCAGGTCCAGGCCCAGGCACGTGCCCGCGCCCGCGTCGGGCCTGAGCAGGCCGCAGAGCATGCGGATGAAGGTGGTCTTGCCCGATCCGTTGGGGCCGAGAAACCCGAAGATTTCACCCTTTTCCACGCGCAGGGAGAGGTTGTTCACCACCACCTTGCCCGAAAAGGCCTTGGTGACGCCCTGCACGTCGATGGCCGGGGCGGCCGCCCGGGACTGGCCCGGCAGGGCGGCCCCGGACCCGGCGGCGGAGGGGGCCAGGTCCGGCGCAGAGGCTGCGGGCGCGACGGCGGCCCGGGCGCTCACCTGGGGCTCCCCATGGCCACGCTTACGGGCTGGCCCGGCTTGAGGCCCCTGGAAGTCTCGGGGTCGAAGCGCGCCTCCACCATGAACACCAGCTTCTCGCGGAAGCCCTGGCTGAAGATCACCGGCGGGGTGTACTCCACCTGGGGGAACACGAAGCTCACGCGGCCCTCCAGCACGGCGGGACAGCCGTCGCAGGCCACGCGCACCGCGTCGCCCAGGTTCACCCTGCCCAGTTCGCCCTCGGGCACGAAGAAGCGCACCTTCACGTTGGCCGGGGGCAGAAGCTTCACCACCGGGCTGCCTGCGGCCACACACTCGCCCTTGTAGTGGAGCAGGTCGAAGACCAGGGCCTCCAGGGTGGCGGGCACGAGCTTCTGGTCGAGCATCCAGACGGCCTGATCCAGCTCGGCCTGGGCGGCGCGGGCCTGGGCCTGGGCGGCCAGGATCTGGTCCACGCGCGAGCCCAGCTTCCCCGTGGCCAGCTGGGCCTTCACGTCGGAGAGGCGTCCCTGGGCGTTGAGGAAGGCCGTGCGGGCGCGGTCGAAGTCCTCCTTGGCCACGGAGCCCGAGGAGAGCAGCGCGCCCCGACGGTCCATCTCCAGCCTGGCCAGGGCCAGCTCGGCCTCGGACTGGGCGATGCGCGCCAGAATCTGGTCGATCTCTTCGGGGCGCAGTCCCTTCTTGAGGTCGTTCACGGTGTCCTGGGCGCGCCGGAGGTTGGCCTGGGCCTTGTCCACGCCCTGCTGCTCCAGGGCGTGCTCCAGGGTGAAGAGGCGCTGGCCCGGGCGCACCCGGTCGCCCCGGACCACGGGGAGATCGTCCAGGCGTCCGGCCAGTTGGGTGGCCACGTAGACGAACTCGCCCTCCACGTAGCCCTGGTAGGGCATGGCGTCGGACCGGGAGCAGGCGGCGCAGGCCAGGGCGGCCAGAAGGGTGAGGGCCAGAGCGGCGGCGCGCGGCGCGCCCCGGAGGACGGGGCCCGGTGTGTCGCGCGCGGGCTGTTGGGGGGGGCTGTCGGGTGCGGAGCGCGCTCCCGGCGCGGCCTGGGTGCGGGGAAACGAAGGGCGGCGGTTCATGCGTCCTCCCCGAGGGCTTTGCGGTAGAGTGTTTTCAGGTAGCTGGCCATGTCGGCCACGCCCGCGCTTCCCGCCGAAGGGGGGAAGCCCTGGCCGCTCCGGGCCAGGCGGGCGCGCAGGGGCTGGGTGAGGCCCACGAGCACCAGGGGGCCTGCCAGCGAGAAGTAGGCCAGCACGGGGTCCAGCCCCGCGCGCCCGGCCACCCCGGCCACGGCCCCCATGATGCGCCCCAGGAGCGGCGTGACGCACGCGGGCAGGTTGCTCCCGCCCGAAGCCAGCTCCCAGGCCATGATGCGCGGCAGGCGCGGATCGAGCTCGAAGGCGGCGGTCACCGCGTCGAGCACGGCCTCCAGGCGCTCGGAAGGGGAGCCCGGGCGGGCCGCGCCCTGCTCGATGGAGCGGGCCAGGGCCTCGAACTGGCCCAGGAGCGTCAGTTCGTAGAGCCGGGCCTTGTCGCCCACGCGGTAGTAAAGCATGGCCTTGTTGAGCCCGGCGGCCCGGGCGATGGCCTCCACCCTGGCTCCGGCGAAGCCGTGCGCCGCGAAGACGGTTGCGGCGGCGTCCAGGATGGCGGCCTCGGGGGCCTGGGGGGCTTCTTGCGGGGTCATGGACTTGTCCTTGGCGTGTTGTCCGTGTCGCTTACCGGATGGTTTAACCATATGGTTAGGTGTTGTCAACGGGGCACGTGGGGTGGTCGGGGCACGCCGTAAATGATCGGGGCCGATGCACTGACCGTGCGGGTCGGGCAGCGGGCGAAGGTTGTCCGGTACGGTTAATCGGTCACGGTGAAATGTCCGGCCCCGATCTGTCTGTCGCCGGAAAAAAACGCGACGGAGTAGGATCCGGCCTTCCAGGCCGTGCATTGCTTGTTGCCCCAGCCCGAGGCGTGCCGGGAATCCAGCCAAGTGGACTCCGGGTTGACGGGAAGGAACTCGCTGTAGACGGTCGCGCCGGATTGGTCGGTGCAGACGACGCGCAGCCTGAAGGGGGCTGCCGTTCGGCCGTCGCCGTGGCGTAGGGCAATCTCGCTCCAGAGGTAGCATATCTCCGAGGCACGGAAGGCCTGTTTGTACTGCCGCCCGGAGAGGGAGGGAGCTGCGTTCCCGGCGGTGAAGAAGCGTACGCCGGTCACGCTGCAGTTGATCTCCGGCAGAAATGCGGGTTCGGGCTTGACCGTCTCGGCTGCTGGCTTGCCGTTGGGCGGCGGGGGTGTCTTTTCCGGGGTGGCAGCTCCGCTCGGACTCCCTTTGTGGTATAGTTTGTAGAGCTTGGCGTCTTCATTGTCCTGCACGGCGATGGGGCGGGGCTTGGCGGTGGAAGACAGCCAGAAGCTCTTGGGCTTCTCGTTTCTGGCGACCGCCTCGACCCAGCATACATCCAGGCTGTTGTCCGCGAAATTGATGTAGATGTTGACGAAAGTCCAGCCGCATTCGTGCTTCTTGCATTGCGTGTAGGTCATCAGGTCGCCGGAGAGCGAGAAGGGTCCGGATGGGCCATTGAAGAGGGTGTCGATTTTCTTGAGTTTGTCCTTGCCGACGACTTTGGCCATCGCGTCGATGAAGAGAGGATCGGAGAAGAAATCGCCCGTAGTGTCGGATCGATACTTCCCCGCGTACTTCTTGAGAGGTTGCAGATTCGGGAATGCGTCCTTGTTGACCCCGGATTTGGTGGAGCCCGAAAACTCCGACAGGGCTGTTGTCGAACGCAGTTCATAGTAAGCGTACTGGTTGGCAGGGTCGTCGTTGGGTCCGGTAACCCTGTATCGCCACCCTACATTGAGGGTTTCGAAAAGCTTGTCGGCGCACTGTATTCCGTTGCAGAATACACTAGGTTTTGCCGGGGCGGGGGTGAAAGTGTTCTTCGACGTGTACCATTTGGTTACGTCGTTCTCCGTGACCAGCCCCTGCATGACCCCCGTCAGCATGTCGAAAAAGACGACCACGGAGTCCGATGTGCAGGAGTGCGGCTTGCAGACGAAGTAGGACAGCAGATTGTCCTTGCCCTCGATGGGCCCTGAGACCTGCCCACCGTTCCAGCCTTTCACGATGAAGTTGGCGATGCGCTCGGGGAAGGCCCTGCCCAGGGCCGCCTTGACGTTCTTGTCCTCGAAGAAGGAAGGCCCCTTCTCGGGGGCGGGCTGCTTGCCGATCCAGGAAGCAAGGTAGCGGCAATCGACATCCTGTGCGGCTTGCGCATGGCTGGTCTGGAAGGACATCGCAAATGAAACGGTGAGCAACGCCACAGCAAGCACGGAACGGATGAGCCGGAATGTCATTGCGGACCTCATGGATAGGATGTGTCGAGGAGGGCGGTCTTCGCGTGTTCCGCCCGGGTGCGAGTGGAAACGGCGTGCGGGGTCGCTCGATCCGCCTACACCTTCACCTCATAGCCCAGATCCACCAAGTCGGCTCGTTGGCCGCCCCGGATGCCCCAGTTGTGGCGGGGCTCTTCGGCCACGTGCACGAACACGTCCCCGGCGGGCACGCCCAGGCCGCCCAGGCGCTCCACCACGGCGGCGTAGAGCCTGCCTTTTGCCTCGGGGCTGCGTCCCTCGAAGGCCTTGACCTCCACCAGGGTGTAGCGCTCGCCCTTGCCGGGCGGCAGGAGCCAGTCGCCCGGGGCGAAGTGCTGGATGCGGATGTTGCGGTCGTGCGCGGGGATGCCGAAGGCCTCCACCAGGGACTGGTGCACGGCCTCCAGGAGGTCCTGCTTTTCCTGGGGCTCGCGGGGGCCGATGACGCTGACGAGGACGAGAGGCATGGGGACTCCTTCTGGTTTACTGCACGCGGTCCAGGCGGCGGGCCTCCTGCTCCGGCGTGGGGATGGCCCCCCGGGGCACGTCGGTGGGGCCGCCGGGGCGGGCGGGGTCGGGATCGGCCGCCGGGGGCGCGACGGGCTGGGTGGCGGCGTCCCCGGGCGGTTGCTGGGCCGAAGGGGCTGGGGGCGCGGCAGTCGGCGCGGCCTGTCTCTCCTGGATATCCGTGAGGCGTTTCTGTAGGGTGTTCATGTTGGCGGAAAGCTCCTGGAGCAGGGCCAGTCCCTCGCCCCGGCAGGCCTCCAGCTGGGCGCGCTCCGAGGCCAGTTGGGCGTCCAGCCCGGCCTGCACGCGCTCGCGCTCCAGGCGCAGGGCGGTTTTTTCGGCCTCCAGGCGCTGGCGCTGGTGCTGGACCTCCTCCATCTGATAGCGTAGCTCCACCAGCTCCTTTTCCAGGGCGAAATAGCGCGTGGCCACCAGGGTGGAGAGCGCGGCGGCCGCCGCCGTGACCACCGCGAACAGGATGAAAGCGGCTGTTTTCATGAACTCCCCATAGCCCGGCGGCGCGCAGGGCTCAAGCGCTTGTTGCAAACCCGGCCCGGAAGGCCTACAGGACCCCCTCTTATGGACCTACCTATCCTGCATCTCAAGAAACACGAGGAACGCCGCCTCCTTTCGGGACACCTCTGGGTGTTCTCCAACGAGGCGGACACTGCCCGAAGCCCCCTGAACTCCTTCCAGCCCGGCGACCACGCCCTGGTGATGAGCGCGCGCGGCAAGCCCATGGGCGTGGCCTACGTCAACCCCGCCTCGCTCATCCTGGCGCGCCTCTGCGACCGCGACCCCAAGGCCGTGCTCGGGCGCGACTGGCTGCGCGCGCGGCTCACCGAGGCCCTGGCCCTGCGCGAGCGCTTTTTCGACCAGCCCTACTACCGCCTCTGCCACGGCGAGGGCGACCACCTGCCCGGCCTGGTGGTGGACCGCTACGGCGCAACCCTCTGCGTGCAACTGCTCACGGCGGGCATGGAGCGCCTGCGCCAGGAGGTGCTGGACGTGCTGGACGAACTGGTGCGCCCCGACGCCGTGCTCCTCAAGGGAGACGTGTCCGCGCGCGCCTTCGAGGGGCTGCCCCGAGTCAACGAGACCGCTCTGGGCGTCGCGCCCGACACCGTGGAGGTGCCCGAGGGCGAAGGCGTCTACCGCGCCAGCCTGGAAGCCGGGCAGAAGACCGGCTGGTTCTACGACCAGCGCCCCAACCGCCTGGGCATCCTGCCCCTGTGCCGCGACGCGAGCGTGCTGGACGTGTTCAGCTACGTGGGCGCCCTGGGCGTGGGCGCGGCCCTGGCCGGAGCCTCCGAGGCCGTCTGCGTGGACTCCTCCCAGGCCGCCGTGGACCGCGTGCTGGAGAACGCCCGCGTCAACGGCGTGGAGCAACGCGTGAGCGCCCTCAAGGGCGACGCCGCCGAGGTCATGGAATCCCTGATCCAGGAGGGCCGCCGCTTCGACGTGGTCAGCCTGGACCCGCCCGCCCTGGTCAAGCGCAAGAAGGACCTGGAGGGGGCCATCGGCGGCTACCACAAGCTCAACAAGCTGGCCTCGCGCCTGGTGGCGCCCGGCGGATTCCTGCTCACGGCCTCGTGCTCGCAGCACATGGAGGCCTGGCAGTTCACCCGCGTCACGGGGCAGGCCGTGTCCGGGCGGCGCAAGGCGCAGGTGGTGCGCCGGGGCGGCCAGGGGCCGGACCACCCTGTGCACCCGGCCATGCCCGAGACCGACTACCTCAAGTCGCTGCTCTACAGACTGACCGCTTCACAATTCCGGGAAAAGGATTAAAAGAGCGCCATGGCCATGGACCCCGAGGCTCCCCCAGCCAATCCCGTCACGCGCCTGGGCGCTGCAAGCCTGGACGCCGTGGCGTCGCTGGGCTCGTACGCCGTGTTCACGGCGCGGGGGCTGTGGCACATGGTCAGCCTGCCGTGGCAATGGTCCAAGGTGGTGCGCCAGGTCTACTTCGTCGGGGTGAAGTCCGTGCTGGTCATCGCGCTCATCGGTCTGTTCACGGGCATGGTGCTGGGGCTCCAGGGCTACTACACCCTGGTGAAGTTCGGGGCCGAGGGGCTTCTGGGCGCGGCGGTGTCGCTCTCGGTGATCCGCGAGCTGGGGCCGGTGCTCACGGCCATCATGGTGGCGGGCCGCGCGGGCTCCTCCATGGCGGCGGAGCTTGGCATCATGCGCATCTCCGAGCAGATCGACGCCCTGGACGCCATGGACGTGGACCCCGTGCGCTACCTGGCCGGCCCGCGCTTCGCGGCCGCGCTGGTCAGCTTCCCGCTGCTCACGGCCATGTTCGACGTGATCGCCATGATCGGCGGCCACCTGACGGGCGTGACGCTCCTGGGCGTGGGCCCCGGGGTCTACTGGGGCCGCATCCACGACAGCGTTGTGCTGGAGGATGTGACGGGCGGTTTCGTGAAGGCGCTGGTGTTCGCGCTCCTGGTGGCCTCGGTCTCCTGCTGGCAGGGCTTCTACGCCCACCGCAGGCCCGGGGGCTTCGGCGCGCGCGGGGTGGGGCTGGCCACGACCTCCGCCGTGGTGGCCTCGTGCGTGGCCATCCTGGCCGGGGATTACGTCCTGACCAGCTTCCTGATGTGAGCCCGGGTTGATTTGCCCGGCGATGAGGCATAGTGGGTGGGGAACATGCGGAATCGGGGCGTGGAATTTGCAGTCGGGCTCTTCGTGCTGGCCGGCCTTTTGTGCACGGCGTGGCTGGCCGTCCGGCTGGGCAAGATGGAAGCCGTGGGCGGCGAAGGCTACCCCGTGCAGGCGCGCTTTCTCGACGTGACGGGCCTCAAGGCAGGTTCCGCCGTCGAGATGGCGGGCGTGCGCGTGGGCCGCGTGGAGTCCATCGGGCTCTCCGCGGAAAAGCGCGCCGTGGTGACCATGCGCATCGACAAGGGCGTGACGCTCACCGACGACGCCATCGTCTCGGTGCGCTCGTCGGGGCTCATCGGCGACAAGTTTTTGAAGATCACCCCCGGAGGGGGAGACCCGGTGAAACCGGGCGCGCTGCTGACGGAGACCGAATCCTCCGTGGACATCCAGGAGTTGATGGGCAAATACGTCTTTGGCGGCGTGAAGGAGGAAAAGAAGTGATGGCAGCCAGAATCGCCGCGTTCGCGCTGGCGTGGACGTTGGCGTTCTCCGGGTTGGCCCTGGCCGGACAGGCGCAGGACACCCTGAAGACCAGCGTGGACGAGGTGCTCCGCGTGCTTTCGGCCTCCAAGCCGGGCTCGCCCGGCCGCGTCGAGGCGCTCTACAAGGCCGTGAGCAGCGTGTTCGACCCCGAGGAACTGGCCAGGCGCACCCTGGCCGCCAACTGGGACGCCTTCAAGCCCGAGGAGCGCGAGCGCTTCACCAAAGCCTTCCTCAGGCTCCTGGAGCGCACCTACCTGCGCCGCATCGAGGCCTATACCGACGAGAAGGTGCTCTTCCTGGGCGAGGCCCCCCTGGCCGACGGACGCGTGGAGGTCTCCACCAAGATCGTCACGTCCACCAAGGAAGTGCCCATCGTCTACCGCCTCATCCGCAAGACGGACTGGAAGGTCTACGACGTGGTCATCGAGGGCGTGAGCCTGGTGCAGAACTACCGCAACCAGTTCAGCCAGATTCTCGCCAAGGAAACCCCCGCCCAGCTCATCGCCCGGGTGGAAACCATGGGGAACGCCAGCTAGTTCAAGTGGCGCTTCAGGCGGTTCTTCCGCCGGACGCCGCCCGGCGCGGCCATGCGCGAACAGGATAGGTGAGCTTTGAAAGCAGATCGCACCCGCAGGTTGTTCCAGGCCCTGACGCTCGTGCTTGCCCTGGCGCTTGCCGCCCAGGGCTGCGCCCGCAAGCAGGCCTCGGCCCCGCTCGACCCCGAGGACGCCGCCCCGGCCCAGATCGCCGACCCCGCGGAGCCCTGGAACCGCTTCTGGTTCGGCTTCAACGACGTGTTCTTCACCTACCTGGGGCAGCCCTTCAGCAAGGGCTACAAGGCCGTGATGCCCCAGTACGCGCGCGACCGCATCGAGAACATCTACTCCAACGCCCTCTTCCCGGTCAGGTTCCTCAACGCCGTGTTCCAGCTGCGCCCGGACAAGGCCTCGCGGGAGCTGGGACGCTTCATCGTCAACTCGTCCTTCGGCCTGGGCGGCTTCCTGGACCTGGCGGCCTCCGACAAGAAGCTCCACCCCCAGTCGCTGGACTTCGGCCAGACCCTGGGCGTCTGGGGCGCGGACCACGGCTTCTATCTGGTGCTGCCCATCCTGGGACCCTCCTCCCTGCGCGACGGCTTCGGCATGGCCGTGGACGCCACGCTTCAGCCCACCACCTACGTGGACGTGCCCTACCTGCTCACGGCGGGACTCTACGGAGCGGGCCGGGTGAACCGTCTGCCCGAGATGATCGACCTCTACCTGGAGATCAAGCGCTCCGCCGTGGAGCCCTACACAGCCGTGCGCGACGCCAACGCCCAGCTGCGCGAGCGCCAGGTGCGCCAGGCCCTGGCTGGCGCGTGGTACGCTCCCCCGGCGGGGCAGCAGGCCCCGGCCGCCCAAGCCGCTCCCTGAGCAAGGCCCTTTCCGGACAGCAGCGAAGAGACCCAGGGCGCACAGGTGCGACCGGGATCTCTTGCGTTTCCCCCGGGACAGTCCACCCCACCTGACCCTTCCCCCCCACCCCCCGGG
>NZ_JBZVFJ010000030.1:9739-29288 GCF_058402725.1 Fundidesulfovibrio sp.
CGCACGTGCGCCCCGGGGCTCTTCGGCGTTTCCCCGGGGCCGGTCAGCCCGACTGGCCGCTCCCGCGCCGCTTCAGGTAGGGCCACGTCTCGGAGAGGAGCATCCCCCCCAGCATGAGCGCGCACCCGGCCATGCCGCGCGGCGAGAGCACCTCGCCGATGAGCGCCCACCCGGCGAGCGCGGCAAACACCGACTCCAGGCTCAGGATGATGGCCGCATGGGAGGGGTCGGCGTCGCGCTGGGCCACCAGCTGGAGCGTGTAGGCCACGCCCACGGAGAGCAGGCCGCTGTAGAGGATGGGCACGGCGGCGTTCCACAGGCCCGCCGGGGCGAAGGATTCGCCGAGGAACAGCGCCACGCAGAGGCTCATTGCCGAGCAGACCACATACTGCCCCACCGCCAGGTGGAGGGGGTTCATGCGCGGGGCGAACCACGCGGCCACCAGCACGTGTCCGGCCCAGAAGGCCGCGCCGACGAGTTCCAGGAGGTCGCCCCGGTTCACGGAGAAGTCTTCCCCGATGGAGAGCAGGTACATGCCCCACACCGCCAGGAGCGCGCCCAGCCACGTGCCCAGCGGGGTGCGACCGCCCAGGAAGGCCGCGAAGATGGGCACCAGGATCACGTAGAGGCAGGTGATGAACCCGGCCTTGCCCGCCGTGGTGTACACGAGCCCGATCTGCTGGAGGCTGGCCCCCAGGGTGAGCACCGCCCCCGCGCAAAGGCAGCCCAGCCATGCCGGGGCCTGCATGCCCGGCGCGGGGCGCATGGACCGGCCGGTGCGCAGGGCCAGGGGCAGCAGGGCCGCCGCGCCGATGGCGAAGCGCACGCCGTTGAACGTGAACGGACCCACGTGCTCCATGCCCACGCGCTGGGCCACGAAGGCCATGCCCCAGATGAGCGCCGTGACGACGAGCAGCACGTCGGCCTTCAGTTTGTGAAGATCGCCTTTTCCGGATTTCTGGAGCGGTTGGGTCACGGGTGCGCCTTCTTGAGGGTGTGGCTTGGGCACGCTGGCCGGGAGGGAGGGCATACCCTCGCGGCAGGTTGGTGGCAAGTGTCCGGCGCTTCTGGAAAAACGGCCCAGGCTTTGCATCAAGCCCCCGTGGGGGAGCAGGGCGGCGCCGGAGTGCCGCTCCCACCGATCTTCAGGAATCGTGTGAACGCGGGAAACGCCGGAGGCGACCATGAACACAACGACGGGTCACGTCCGGAAAGGGCATGCGGAGTCGGGACGGGGCGTGCCGGAGCGGACCGTGCCCGACCGCACGGCCCGGGCGGCGCTCCTGGAGCAGACCCGGCTGGCCCGGGGCATGGACTGGCGGACCCTGCTGGTTCTTGCGCAATGCATGACATATCGTGAAGTGGCTGCCGGAAGATTCCTCTACCAGGAGGGCGAGCCCGGCGAGGAGCTGGCGGTGCTCCTGAGCGGGGTGCTCACGGTGGTGAAACGCGACCCCGAGGGCCAGGACGCGCTCGTGGGCGAGATCCACGCCCGGGCCGTGGTGGGCGAAATGTCGCTGCTGGACGGGGGGCCGCGCTCGGCGTCGGTCTACGCGCAGACTCCGGCGGCGCTCCTGGCCTTGAACCGACGGGCGCTGGAGCGGCTCCTCGAGGCGCACCCCCGCGTGGGGACGCGGCTCCTGGCCTCCCTGGCCGCCGAGGTGAGCCAGCGTCTGCGCCTGGCCACGGGCCGCCTGGCCCGGCACGGCGGGGGCGACGCCTTCGCGCTGGAGGCCGTCTGAGCGTCCGCCGACAGGAGCGCCGGACGCGGCACGAGCAGGGCTCCGGCCGGGAAACCGGCCCGCAGTCGGGGCGGGCCGTCCGGGGGAGGCGGGAGGCGGCAGACCCGGCGCGTGGTCGGCCTGTCAGGCCTGGCTCTTTCCCTCAGAGGGAAGGGAGGCCAGCAGCGTCCCTGCTTCATGGAAGTCCGGGCGTATTTCCAGGGCGCGGCGCAGGTGCGAGGCCGCGCTGTCCAGGCGCGAGGCGTGCTGGTAGGCCTTGGCGATGTTGTAGTGGAGGTTCTCGTCGTCGGGGGTCAGGTCCAGGGCGCGGGTGTAGGCGTGCAGGGCTCCGGAGAGGTCTCCCGAGCGGCGAAGGCGCACGCCCAGGGTGTTGTAGGGGTTCACGGCCTTGGGATCGTGGGTGAGGATCTCCACGAAGAGTTCCTTCAGTTCCTGGAGCTTGTCCTGCATGGCCAGGATGTCGGCCGAACGCTTGAGGCAGTCCAGGTGCTTCTCCATGTCCCCCTGGCCCTTGTGGGCGTAGGCCAGGCCCCTGTAGGCCTCTGCGAAGAGCGTGTTGGCGGCCAGGGCCTTGTTGAAGCAGACGATGGCCTGGCCGAACTCCTGGAGCCGCAGATGCTCCAGGCCCTTGTTGAACCATTCCACGGCTTCGTTCTCGCCGGAGGCCAGTTGGGAGAGCACCCTCACGGCCTCCCCGAAGTGCCCGGTGAAGGCCAGGCGCTTGCCCTCGTCCAGCCGGGCCTGGCTCTCCTCGTCCGGCCGGGAGCTCTCCCAGGCGGCTTTGAGGTGCCTGGCAAAGGTCTCCAGCTGGTAGGGCCGGAGCACGTAGCCCCCGCAACCCGCCGCGATGGCGCGCATCACGCGCTCGCGCCGCCCGTCGGCGGAGATCATCACCACGGCTTTGTCCTTGAGTTCCGGGTCCCGTTTGAGCATTCTCGCGCACTCGAACCCGGTGAGGCCGCCGGCCTTGTCGGCCACCAGCACCAGATGGATCGAGGGCTCGGGCAGGTAGCGCCTGGCCTCCTGGTAGTCCGGGAAGGCGTGGACCGAGGCGAATCCCAGACGGGCCAGGCTCTGGCGGTCCCTGGCGGCCTGGGCGGGGTCGGCGTTGATCAGGGCCACGCCGATCTGGGCTGGTTCGAAGCGCATCGGCATCGTATAGGGAGGCCCGCGGCGGCTGGCAAGGCCCGGTCGGGCCGGAGCGCAGAGAAGGAGGCGTTGCATGGCGGGCAGGACGATGAAGCGGGCGGCGGCGCTGCTGGCGGCGGCTGCGGGCGTCGGGCTGTTCTTCTGGCTGGACGGGCCGAAGCATCTCAACCTTGAGGCCCTGAAGGCCTCGCGCCAGGGTCTGGCGGACCTCTACGCCGCGCGTCCGGTCCTGATGCTCGGAGGCTACTTCCTGCTCTACGTGGCGGTGGCCGGGCTGGCCCTGCCGGGAGCGGCGGTGCTCACCCTGGCGGGGAGCACGGTGTTCGGCTTCTGGGCGGGGCTGGCGGTGGTGTCGGTGGCCTCCACGGCAGGCGCGTCGCTGGCCTGCCTGCTGGCGCGTTTCGTGTTGCGCGAGTGGGTGACCGCGCGATTTCCGCAGGCCCTGGAGCGGGTGGACCGGGGCATGGCCGGGGCCGGGGCCGGGGCGTGGTATCTCTTTTCGCTGCGTCTCGTGCCGGTGGTCCCGTTCTTCCTGATCAACCTGGCCATGGGGCTCACGGCCATGCCGTTGCGCACGTTCTGGTGGGTGTCGCAGTTGGGGATGCTGCCGGGCACGGCGGTGTACGTGTTCGCCGGGGTGGAACTGGGACGCGTGAACACCCTGGGCGACGTGGTGTCGCCCGGGATGCTCGCCGCCTTGTGCCTGCTGGGGGTGTTCCCCCTCGCGGCCCGGTGGGCGCTGTCGCGGCTGGGGCGCGCGCGCAGCCGGGGCGCTGCCTGATTCCACGCGCCAGGGCTGTCGCCGGGCGGCTCCTGCGCCCTGTCCAGGGTTCCCGTCCGGTCCCCCGGGCCCGGGTTATTGGCCTGAGCCTGCCTGCTGCAGGCGGCGCTGCATCTCCAGGATGGTGCGGTCGAGGATCTCGCGCAGGCGCAGGGCGTTGGCCGGCGTGAGCACGATGCGGTTGCTCACGCGCACCTGGCCCTGGGTGGAGCGGTTCACGTTGCCGAATTCAAGCACCACGTCGTCGGGTCCGGCGAAGACGGTGAAGAAGTCGCGGTAGTGGTATTCCAGGTCGGCCGGGGTCTGTATCTGCACCTGCTGGCTGGGGTCGGCTGGGTTCATTGCTGGGGCCTTTCCGGGCGAGCCCGGGCTTTTGGCGCGCGGTGGCTGCCTGGTTTCAGTGCGACCTGGCCGAGAGGGCCTTCTCGATGGCCAGGGCCAGGTCTTCGGCCTCGAAGGGTTTGGGGAGCAGGGCGTCCATGCCCTCGCGCAACAGGCGGATGCGGTCGCGGTCGCTGGCGTAGGACGTGAAGGCGATGATGGGAATGTGGCGGTCCACGCCCGGCAGCTCGCCGTTGCGGATCATGCGCGTTGCTGTGATGCCGTCCATGACGGGCATCTGGATGTCCATGAGCACCACGTCGCAGGCGTGGTCGCGCAGGGCCTTGAGGGCCTCCTGGCCGTCGGAGGCCTCCACCACGTGGTAGCCCATGCGGGCCAGCATGAGTCCGGCCATCACGCGGGTGACCTGCTCGTCCTCGGCCAGGAGCACCCGCGCGCCCGAGCAGCCCGGCGCGGGCTCGCGGGGCGTCGGGGACGTCTCGGCGTGTTCGGGCTGGGTCCAGAAGGAAGCGGTGAAGTGGAACCGGCTGCCCTGTCCCGGGGCGCTGGTGACCCAGATGCGCCCTCCCAGCAGTTCCACCAGGCTGCGGGCGATGGCCAGACCCATGCCCGTGCCGCTGCGGGTTTTCGTGCGGGTGTCTTCGGCCAGGGTGAAACTCTCGAAGATGTGGGGGAGCTTTTCGGGGGCGATGCCCACGCCCGTGTCCTCCACCAGGAAGAGCAGGCTCAGGCCGCCAACGCAGGTGATGGCCCCGGGCTTTCGCAGGTGCTCCTCGTCCACGAGGCTCACGCTCACGAGCACGCTGCCTCGCTCGGTGCATTGCAGGGCGTTGGCCATAAGGTTGGCCAGGATCTTGCGCAGGCGGAACTCGTCGCCCGTGACCATGCGGGGCACGCTCTCCTCGAATTCCACCAGCAGGTCCAGGTTTTTGAGCCGGGCCTGCACCTCGAAGCTGCGCGCCACGGAAGCCGCCGCCCGGCGCACGTCGAAGGGCCGCATGACCGGCTGGAGCGCGTGGGAGCTGATGTCGGCCAGGTCCAGGAGCGAGTTCACGGACCTGAGCAGGCGTTCGCCCGATTCGCGCACGATGCCCCAGAGTTCGCGCTGCTCCTCGTCGAGGGCGTCGTCCTGGGAGAGCTGGACCGCGCCGAGGATGCCGTTGAGGGGGGTGCGCAGCTCGTGGCTCATGTTGGCCAGGAACTGGGTCTTGGCCTCGAAGGAGGCCTCGGCCCGCTGCCTGGCCTGGAGCAGGGCCTGCTCCATGTGCTTGCGGTCGGTGATGTCCTTGGAGAACGAGGCCAGGTGGGTCACGCGTCCTTCCTGGTCCAGGACGGGGTAGATGCTCACCCAGTAGGTGCGGTGCTGGCTGTTTTCCTCGTATTCCACGGGGGTGCGCGAGGCCAGGGCCTTTTCGGCCATGGCGCGGCGGAAGCGGGCGGCGTCGGGGTCCATGTGCCGGTAGAGGGACTTGCCGGTCAGCTCCCGGGCGCTTTTGCCGCGCCGCCTGGCGGCCTCCTCGTTCATGAGCACGAAGCGGCCGTCGGGGTCGAGGAGCACCACGGAGTCCTGCGTGGCGTTGAGCAGGGCCAGGGTGCGCTGCTGTTCGTCGCGGCGGGTCTGCTCCAGCTCCACCCAGCGGGTCACGTCCTCGCGGATGACCACCACGCCCCCGGCCAGCCTGCCGTTCTTGATGCTGGAGGCCCGGATGGTCTGGTAGCCGGACTGGCCGCCGCTGAACTCAGCCGTGAAGAGTTTCTCGATGAGCACGTCCTTGCCCTCCAGGGCCGGACGCAGCACCTCGGCGGCCCCGCTGCTGGCGATGCCCGGCAGGGAGAGCAGATGCCGGCCCAGGAAGAAGGTCCGGTCGTGCTGGCCGCGCGCGAAGTGCTGGAGGTGCCAATCGTTGACGAAGCAGACGATGCCGTCGCGGTCCGCGTACATGATGGAGACAGGCGCTTTCTGCGCCAGTTCCTCGAATTCGCAGGGGATGTCAGATAGAGGAGATGCCACGGACCACTCCAGACGCCGGAAGGTGATACTGCATGGAACCCGGCGAAGCCGGAAACGTTCCCTATCAATACGGCAAGGCGGGAAACGAGTCCAGTGCGGCGCACCATGTCGTCGCGTCGTCTGACCGGTCAGCCCCCAGAGAGCTTGGCGGCATGCCCCAGGGCCTTGAGCTCCTGGAGCAGGGCCTCGCGGTGGTCGCCCTGGATCTCGATCACGCCGTCCTTGACGGAGCCGCCCGTGCCCAGCCGCTGCTTGAGTTTCTTGGCCAGGGACTCCAGCCCGGCCTGGTCCAGGGGCAGCCCGGTGACCAGGCACACGCCCTTGCCCTTGCGGCCCTTGGTCTGGCGCTGGATGCGCACCCCGGGGCCTGCCGGAGCCTTGGCCGGGCGGGCGGCGGAGCAGGCGCAGGACTCGACGGGGCGGCGGCATTCCGGGCAGAGGCGGCCCTGTTCGGTGGAGTAGACGGGGCGGGAATCCTTTGCGTTACGCATGGGAGAGGCTCCTTGGCGGGACGGGCGTCCGGGGCGGGTCTACTTCAAAGACCCGGCGCGGTAAACCGTCGCGCGCCAGAGGTGTCTTTGTTGTCGAAAGCCCGGATTTCTTGCCAGCAGCGGCAACTTCCGTGTAGTCTGGCGGGCATCCCTGCGCGATGAGCGCTGCGGGCGCGCCCGCAGCGCTCGGGGAGTGCGCGCGACAATCCCCGGCATCGGAGGCGGCACGATGGGACACATCGACGAAGCGCAGTTCCTGGCCCGGTTCAGCCGCGAACTGCGGCCCATCGCCATAAGATCCCAGCTCTTCGGCATCGTCTCCTGGCTGGTGGCGTTCCTGCTCAGGCCGGAGCATTCGCATCCTGACCTGGTCCAGTGCTGCGCGGCCCTGGCAGTGGCCTGCGCGGGGCTTCTGGTCACCAAATACGGCGACGGCCACAGGATGTTCACCCTGGGCGGGACTCTCCAGATCGTCGGCCTTGCCTGGGGGTTCCGGGTGCTGGAGCACACTGCGCTCGACCCGCAGTTCTGGATCATGCAGACGTATGTGGTGATCGTGATGATCAAGTCCGTGATGTACGTGACCACCGCCTCGCACGTCTTCACCTGCGTGGTGGTGGGGCTCGTGCTGGGTCTGGGCAGCTTCAGCGGGGAGACGGTGCATCGTGAGTGGGCTTGGCTGGCCTTCGGGTTCGCCTCGCCGTTTTTTTTCAGCGTGCTGCTCAACAAGGCCTTCATCGGCCTGCGCCGTCGCAACATGGAGCTTCATGCCGTCGTGGAGGAAATGGCCTTCAAGGACGCCCTCACGGGCATGGACAACCGGCGCAGCCTTCTCGAACAACTGGAATCGCGCCTCGCGGCCGGGGAGTCCGGGCATTTCATGATGGTGGACGTGGATGATTTCAAGAAGATCAACGACGCCTTCGGCCACGACGTGGGCGACAAGATCCTTCGGGAGGTCGGGGCCGTGCTGCGCGGGTGCTCCCTGGCCACCTTGACGGGCCGCCTGGGGGGAGAGGAGTTCGGAGCGTACCGCGCCGGGGAGGACGTGGAGGGCGCGCAGGCGTGCGCCCGGGCCCTGGTGGCCGGTGTCCGGAGCGTGGTTCATGAGGGGCGCCGGATTTCGGTGAGCGTCGGGGTGGCCCGTCTGGCCCCGGCGTGGGGCCTGGACGAGGCCATGAAGCAGGCGGACAAGGCCCTTTACGAGGCCAAGCGGGCGGGCAAGAACTGCTTCGTCTTCGCCCGGGAAACGGGGTCCGACGCCATCGAATGCCTCGACGACGCCCCGGACTGCACGGTGGTCGACGCCCCGGACGCCCCTGCGGAACGGCCGGAGCGACGCTCGCGCAGAGGGTAGGGCGTCAGGCCGGACCATGCCCGGGCGAGTCCGGCACGGGGTCGAACTTGGCCTCGAACTCGTCGCGGTCGCGGGTGCAGACGAAGTCCGGCCGGTCCTGGGGGCAATAGACCACCACGGGGCGGCCGTCGCGGGCGTTGGTGCAGTCCACGGCCAGATGGAGCACGCGGTAGAGCTTGCCGTTCTTCCTGTTGCGGTAGAAGGTGCGCATGGCGTCAGGATGCGTCGGGCCGGGGCTGGCGTCAAGGGCGCGCAGGCGTGGGTCCGGAGTGGCCCCCGCCTCGGCAGGCCGTTGCTCGGGAGTCCGGCGACGCTCTGGTCAGGAGGCGGCAGGCCGCTCACGGGGCCAGGTCCGTGATGCCGACGTCTTGATCCTTGCGCGGCGCAAACCGCCGACGATAAAAACAGCTGGACACATACCATCGAGCCATGACGGAAAACGAGGCGGCAGGTCACCCGTTCGAGCCCCGTCTGCCTTCAAGACCGGAAATCCATCGCCACGGAGCATCCATGACCGACACAGGCCATGCAAGGTCAGACCATGTCAACAAGCGACGCTTCTCGTTCGCATCGGGCATCAGCGTCGACGCAGGCGTTGACCCGCCGGACGGACTGGTGACATTGGTCGATGTGCTGCCTGATATCTATTCGATATCGGACGAGCTTGTTTCCTTGTCGATCAAGGAAAGTGCTGCAAGGGGGAAACATGTCTCCTGCGTGAGGGGATGTACGCTTTGCTGCAGGCATCTTGTTGCCGTTTCCGACCATGAAGCAATTCTTCTCGCACATATCGTCGACATGCTTGAAGGCGAAGAGAAACAGCGCCTGCTCAAGCGATTCGGCAAAATCGTCTCAATCCTGGAGCGCACGGGCCTGCTGTCGGAAATGATCGATAGTCATGCGAACACCTTTGCCAACAGGGAGCGGATCGTCAACGTTCAGCGGAAGTACTGGGAAATGCAGATACCATGTCCTTTTCTTGTGTCTGAATCTTGCAGCATCTATCCCTACCGTCCGCTTCTCTGCAGGCAATACCTTGTGAGTTCGCCGCCAGCCTCCTGCGAAGGGAGCTTCAAGGCGGACCATCTTGTGAACAAGATAACAGTCACATACGATTTGGCGAGCGCGGCCGCATCGTTCGACGGTTGCGAAGCGAAGTCCACCATGGCGATCCCATTGCCAGCGATCGCTGTCGTCAATGGGTTGCTGACCAGATTCCGCAGGCCGAAAGCAACAGCAGAAGACATGATGCTTTCCTTCCTGAGGCATGCCGAAACGCATTTTGCAAGATGAAGCCATGAGAAGCCTTCACTCTGGCGAGCACCCGTGCCGAACCTCGCGCCAGGCAGTGCCGAATGGTCCTGCCAGGCCCATTGCCGGACGTGACCAGCGGGGGCGACAAATCTTCCCAGGACAAGGACATCAAAACCGCTCGCGCGTTGTGGGCGGAATACCGGAGGCGGCGCGATGAACCTGCTTCGAGACTACAGGGCTGACCTGTTGGAAGCCCTGAGAGACCCAAAGGAAGCGGCGGAGTACATCAACGCCGCGCTGGACGAAGAAGACCCCAAGACGCTTGCTCTTGCCTTGCAGGATGTGGCCGAAGCCCAAACTCTGGCCGTGTCGGAGGCGGAAAGCGAGGCATTTGGACATGTCCGCGCCAGCCTGGCCCGCGCCGGGCTCAAGCTCACCGTGGAAGCACGCTAACAAGCCGTGATTGACCGCCTCATTAAGGCGCGAGGCGTGCTGCACCTGGGCGGCTACCGGCTTCGCGTTCTTTTCAGTGACGGCGCGGTTCGTGACATGGACCTGGAAAAGGAACTCTGGGGGCCGGTGTTCGAGCCCCTGAAGGATGTGGCCTTTTTCGCCCAGGCCTGTGTTGGCCCCGAGACATGGACGATATGCTGGCCCAATGGGGCGGACATCGCCACGGACACCCTGCATGAAATCGGCGTCCCGGTGGCTGCAGCGGCGTAGGCCTACTAGGGGTATAAGCATGAGCCCCGTTCGTGAGTGATACCCTCGTCGACCGGCTTGGGTAGGAATAGGGTAGGAAAAGAAAAGGGGCTACAGTGCTTTTCACTGTAACCCCTTGTTTTCTTGGTGGAGGCGATGAGGATCGAACTCACGACCTCAGCGTTGCGAACGCTGCGCTCTCCCAGCTGAGCTACGCCCCCGTGGAAACGTCTTCTTTATGCCTTTCGTCCGGAGCGGTCAAGGGATTATCCGTTCCAACATGGACGCCACCCGGCGTCGGTAGGTGTGCTCCCGGGCGATCAGCTCCCGCCAGGCGGGGGCCAGTTCGTCCCGGCGGCGCGTCAGGGCTTCGATCCGGTCCGGAATGTCTCCCGGCGACGCGAAGCGCATGGGCTCGGTCAGATCCCGGGGGAAAATCGAGAGGCCGGGCGTGGCGTCCGAGAGCAGGAGCCCCCCGGCCGCCCACACGTCGAAGTGCCGCTGCGTGAGCCCGTGGGGCAAAAGCGGGCTCGTGGGGCCCAGCACGCAGCGCGCCGAGGCGTACATCCCGGCCAGGGGGCCGTAGTAGTCCACGGGCTGGCGCAGCTCGAAGGGCGCGTCCACCAGGTTTTTCCAGTCCGCGTCGCCGCAGGCCACGAGGCGTCCGGCCCGGGCGGCGTGCGCTAGCACAGTGGCCCGCCAGATGCGCCCGGTATCTTCGGCCCCGAGGCCCGGGCGGCGTGCAGCGCGGCCCGGCCAGAGCTTCTCCACGCCCAGTTTGCGCGCCCACCAGGCGAAGTCCGGCCGCTGTCCGTCGGCGAGCATCTCCCGCGCGCGCTCCAGAAGCTCCGGCGGCACGCTCACGCCCGAAAAGAAGAGCCCCTTGTCCGGAAAGGCGCTGCGCCCCACGAAGAGCAGGGCGTCGGAGAGTTCCGGCGCGTCGGGCGCGGCCCGGAAGAAGTCCGGGTTGGCGGCCAGGGGCAGGTGGTGCACGCTCATGGCCCCGTGGGCCTTCAGGGGCTCAACGAACCAGGAATCCGTGACGAAAAGGTGCAGGGAGCGCCACTGCCCGGTCTTGAGCCCCGAGAGGGCGTGGAAAGGGTTGTCCACCAGCCACGCCGCCACGGGAACCCCTGCGCGCGCCAGCAGGGCGTGTTCCAGGCCGTAGGCCCCCTTGCCCCGGAAATTCACCGAGACGAACACGTCGGGCCTGCCCTGGGCCAGCAGCGCCGTCACGCCGCTCTCCGGCACGTCCAGCACCTCGAAGCCCTCCTCGGCAAGGGCCTGGGACAGCTCGCGCGCGATGAGGCCTTCATGCGAGCCGGGCACGACGGCCGTGCGGCCGGACCGGCGGGGCAGGGCGTCCGGCCTGGGCAGGGCCAGGGCCGCCAGCACCGGGTTCCAGAAGGAGGGGAAAAGCCGGGCCGAGCCTTCGTGCACCAGCACGCCCGAGGCCGTCGCGGGGTCGAAGGCGTCCAGGCGCGTCCAGCCCTGGGGCACTCGGGACGCGATCCAGTCGCGCCCTGTCTGCTCCAGGAAGGCCGGGCATTCCAGCCAGGCCACGCGCGCCCCCCGGGGGAGCCCGGCTGCCAGGGAGGCCGGGTCCGGACCCAGGCCCAGCACGGTCCAGGAGTTGCGGGCCGGGGGCCGGGCCAGGGCGTGGCCGGGCTGGAGGGTCTTGGTCTGGCCCAGCTCGTCGGTCAGGCGCAGACGCGGGGGAGGGCTTGGCATGGGCGCGTGGCCTTTGGTAGAGGTCCGGGCGGGGGGGCCATGAAAAAACTGCACGATCATTACTTCCACCGGGCCAAGCAGGAGAACTATCCCGCGCGCTCGGTCTACAAGCTCCAGGAGATGGACGCCTCCTTCAAGCTGCTGCGCCCGGGCCTGAAGGTGCTGGACCTGGGCGCGGCCCCGGGCTCCTGGACGCTCTACGCGGCAAAGAAGGTGGGACCCTCGGGCAAGGTGCTCGGGGTGGACCTCCAGGCCACCGAGACGGCCTTCCCGGCCAACGTCACGTACCTGGTGGGCGACGCCCTGGCCCCGGGGCCGGAGTTCCAGGCGCTGCTCGAAACGTCGCGCCCCTTCGACCTGGTGATCAGCGACATGGCCCCGCGCACCACGGGCCAGCGCGTCACCGACCAGGCCCGCTCCCTGGAGCTGGTGGAGCAGGCGCTTGCCCTGGCCGGGTCTTGCCTGATACACGGCGGCCACTTCGTGGCCAAGGTGTTCATGGGGCCAGACGTCAAGGCGTTCACCGACTCCATGCGCGGGGCCTTCGAAAAGGTCAAGACCGCCAAACCCAAAAGCTCCCGCCCGGAGAGCTTCGAACAGTTCATCATAGGCCTTGGATTCAAAGGCCTTCCACATCACGCGGAGGAGTAGATGGCCGGACATTCGAAATGGAAGAACATCCAGGTGCGCAAGGGCGCGCAGGATGCGAAGAAAGGCAAGGTTTTCACCAAGGTGACCAAGGAGCTCATGCTGGCGGCCAAGGCCGGCGGGGGCGACCCCGGCACCAACGCGCGCCTGCGCTCCGCCATCGCGGCGGCCAAGGCCGTGAACCTGCCCAAGGACAAGATCGAGACCGCCATCAAGAAGGGCACGGGCGAACTGGCCGGCGGCAACTTCGACGAGATCACCTACGAGGGCTACGGTCCCGGCGGCGCGGCCATCCTCATCGAGGCCGCCACGGACAACCGCAACCGCACCGTGGCCGACGTGCGCGCCATCATGAGCAAGAACGGCGGCCAGCTGGGCGAGGCCGGCTGCGTGGGCTGGATGTTCGACAAGAAGGGCGTCATCGAACTGGACAAGGCCAAGTACGCCGAGGACCAGGTGATGGAGGCCGCCCTGGAGGCCGGGGCTGGCGACGTGCTGGGCGAAGGCGACGTGTGGGAGGTGCACACCGCCCCCGAAGACTTCGAGGCCGTGCGCCAGGCCCTGGAAGAGGCGGGCATGGAGCTTCTCTCCGCCGAGATCTCCATGCTGCCCAAGACCACCGTGGACGTGGACGCGGAGACCGGGCGCAAGCTCATGAAGCTCATGGACCTTCTGGACGACTACGACGACGTCCAGAAGACCCACTCCAACTTCGAGCTGCCCGAGGAACTGCTGGCGGAGCTGGGCTAGCGATGCTGCTCGCCCCGACGACCACCGAAGCGCCCAGGGCGGGCGGCTGGGAGCTTGGCTCCCTGGCGCTGGTCGTCGGGGTGGGCGGATTCCTGCGCTTCTACCACCTGGGCGAGCCGTCGCTGTGGTGGGACGAGATGATTGTGGCCCTCATGGCCCGGTTTCCCGCGCCGCTGATCCTGCAATGGGCCGCGATCTTCGAGCCCAACCCGCCCCTCTACCACATCCTCTACAAGCTCCCCCTGTGGCTGGGCGGCTCGGAAGCCCTGCTGCGCGCCCCCAGCGCCCTGGCGGGCACGGCCACGGTGGCCGCGCTTCACGCGTTCTGCCGCTCCCGGCTGTCGGTGACGGCGGGGCTCGTGGCGGCGGCGCTCCTGGCGGTGAACCCGCTGCACATCCTCATGTCGCGCCAGGTGCGCCCCTACACGGCGGTGCTGCTGCTCTTCGTGTGCGCGCTGGGGCTCCTGCTGCGCTACGCCCGCACGGGCAAAGGGCGCGACCTGGCCCTGTTGACCGGATGCAACGCCCTGGCCGCGGGCCTGCACTACGGGGCCATCCTCTGGTTGGCGGCCCAGGCCGCGTGGATGTGGGGCCTGGCCATTTTCGCGCGCACCGGGGAGGGCGCGCGGCTGGCCTTGCGCCACACCCTGTCGCTTGCGCTGTCCTTCGCGCCGTTCGCCTATTTCTTCTTCTCCACGGCCTTTGCGCGCGGCGACATCGTGAACGCGACTCTGCCTGCGGGAGACCTGGCGGCAGGCCTCCCGGATATCCTGGCCCGCATGGCCGTCTTCGACGGCGTCGTCCCCGGCCTGGGCGGCCCCCTGTTCTGGGCGCTGGCGGCCCTGGCCTTCCTGGGCTTCTGGCGCGCCCTGCTGGAGAGCCCGCGCGCGGGCTCCCTGCTGGCCGTGACGGTCCTGTCCGCTCTGGGCCTCGTTCTGGCGGGGAAGACGGGCTTTCTCTTCCCGCGCTACATCTTCCAAGTCCAGCTGTGCCTCGCCGTCTTCCAGGGCGTGGCCGCCGCATGGGTGATCGGCCGCCATCCGGTCCCCGGAGCCGCCCTGGCGGCGCTCCTGGCCCTGGCTGGGGGCGTCTGGATCCCCTGGCACTACCAGGGCGCGTTCTATCAGGCGGACAGCTACCGCAACTTCGGCCCGGGCGGGACCTACCGCCAGGACGCCCAGGCGCTGGAGGCAGGGCGTTCCGGCAACACCTTCACCGCTTTCGAGGACGAAGGCCTGCGCCAGAGCCTGCGCTGGCACGCCACCCGGAGCCTCGATCCAGGCCCGGACGACGCCCTGGCGCTCGAACCCCAGGAGGGAGAAGTCCGTGTGGCCCTGGCCGCTTCCGCCGAGGGCGAACCCTCGGTCGGCGTTGCGCGCGTCCTGGCCGGTTCCCCGCCGCCGGAGGCCGTGCAGGTCCATGAGCGCGTCAGGGAGTACGTCTGGCAGGTCCGGCGCGCTCCAGTGCAGACCACGGACCCCGATCAGGTCTACTTCGTCCTGGACGCCAACCCCGCGCGCTACGCCGCCGTGGTGAACGCCTCGCGGCACGTCGTCCTGGACCAGGCGCGCGGGGGGGCCATCATGCCCTCGGCCAACGGCGTGGACGGCGAGTTCCGCCTGAAGTTCGCGAACCCCGAGGGCGTGTGGTATCATCAGGTCTATGTGGAGTTGCCCCACGACAACATTGGCAAGGACAACCTCCTCAAGGTCTGGGCCGGGTTCGACGGCCGCGAGGACCTGGTGTTCGCAAGCCGGGGGCCGGACCCGCGCGGCGTGGCCAAGGCGCATCTCTTCAGCGACCGGCCCTTCAAGGAGTTCAGCCTGCGCGTCTCCATGCGCTGCGAGGCCGTCTCGCCCGACTCCCCGGGCTCCAACCTGGAGACCCTGCGCGTGCGTCGGGCCGTGGTGGGCTTCCTCTGCCCCGTGGACGGGAGGCCCCAGTGAAAAGTCTGCTTCTCGCCGCAGCGGCGTGCCTCCTGCTGGGGGCCTGCCGCTCGCCCCTGGACGCCTGCCAGAACGTGGACTTCCTCTGCACGGCCCCGCGTGAGGAGATCCACAGCGTGTGGGGCGTCGCGCCCCTGAACCAGGACTCCTGCACGCCGGTTTTCAAACTGGACGGCCTGTGGCCCATGAGCGTGTTCATCTTCCGCGCCACCTCGGCCAGGCCCTACAGCCTGGAGGTGGAGGCCCGGGTGAGCCCCGGCGCGGTGCTGGCCGTGGAGGCGAACGGGCTCGAACTGGCCCGGGAGCAACGCGGCGAGGTGCGGCTTTCCCTGCCGCTGGCCGGTCTGGCGGGGCTCAACGTGGTCACGGCGCGCTACGCCCTTGAGCCGGGCCGGGGCGCTCCGGCCTCCGGGGAGCCCCTGGCGGCGTTCACGCGGTTCGAGGTGGTGTGCGCCCCGTGAGCGGCTCATGCTGCGTGCTGGGGCTGGACCCGGGCTCGCGCAACACGGGCTTCGGCATCGTGCGCGAGGAGTCTGGCGTGCTCTCCCTGGTGGAGGCGGGCGTGATCCGCGTGGAGCGCCTGGGGGCCATGGACGTGCGCCTGGGGGCCATCTACGAGGCCCTGGCGGAGCTACTCGGGCGGCACAAGCCCGGGGAGGCCGCCCTGGAGGACGTGTTCGTCTCCAAGAATCCGGCTTCCGCCCTCAAGCTGGGGCAGGCCCGGGGTGCGGCCATGGCTGCCTGCGCCGTGGCCGGGGTGCGCGTGCACGCCTACGAGCCCTCGCTGGTCAAGAAAAGCCTGGTGGGCACGGGCCGGGCCGAAAAGACGCAGGTGGCCTTCATGGTCGCCCAGGTGCTGGGATGCCGAAAACCTTTGGCCGTGGACGCCACGGACGCGCTCGCCGTGGCCGTGTGCCATCTCAACCAGAGACGCTTCAGGCGTCTGGCGGGGGAGCCGTGATCGCCTACCTGCGCGGAGAAATCCTGGAAAAGACCGACAAGAGCTGCGTGGTCCTCACGGCCTCGGGCGTGGGCTACGAGCTGTCCGTGGGCGCGCCCACGGCGGCCGGGCTGCCCGCGCGCGGCCGGGAGGCAGGGCTGTGGGTGCACGCCCAGACCGGCGAGGACGGCACGCGCCTCTTCGGCTTCCCGGACGCCGAGGCCCGCCGCGCCTTCCGCGCGCTCATCGAAATCCCCAAGCTCGGCCCCAAGACCGCCCTGGCCATGCTCTCCTGCTACCAGGTGGCGGAGCTGGCGGGCATCGCCGCCCGCGAGGACGTGGCCGCGCTCTCCCAGGTGCCGGGCATCGGCAAGAAGAGCGCCCAGCGCCTGATCCTGGAGATCAAGTACGCCCTGGCCCACGTGGCCGCAGGACCCTCCGCCGCCCCGGCCGGGCGCGCGGGCTCCGTGTTCTCCGACGCCCTGGCCGCCCTGACCAACCTGGGCTATGCCGAGGCCCAGGCCGGCCCCGTGCTGCGCCAGGCCCTGGACGACGAACCCGACCTCGACGTGGCCCAGGCCATCCGCGCCGGGCTCAAACGCATCGCCGCCGCCAAGTCATGACCCACCAGCCCGACGACACCATCCGCCCCAGACGCCTGGCCGACTTCATCGGCCAGGACGAGATGCGCGCCAACCTCCAGGTCTACCTGGGCTCGGCCCTGGAGCGCGGCAAGGCCCTGGACCACACCCTCTTCTACGGCCCCCCGGGCCTGGGCAAGACCACCCTGGCCCAGATCATGTCCGCCGAACTCGGCGTGAACCTGGTGACCACCTCCGGCCCCGTGCTGGAGCGCGGCGGCGACCTGGCGGCCATCCTCACCAACCTGGGCCGCCACGACATCCTCTTCATCGACGAGATCCACAGGATGCCTCCGGCCGTGGAGGAGATCCTCTACCCGGCCCTGGAGGACTTCAAGCTGGACCTGATCATCGGCCAGGGCCCCGGCGCGCGCACCGTGAAGATCGACCTGGAGCCCTTCACCCTGGTGGGGGCCACCACGCGCATCGGGCTGCTCACCTCGCCCCTGCGCGACCGCTTCGGCGTGATCTTCCGCCTGGACTTCTACTCTTCGCCCCAGCTTGCTTCGATCGTCACGCGCGGCGCGCGCATCCTGGGGGTGAACCTGACGCCCCAGGCCGCCCTGGAGATCGGCAAACGCTCCCGGGGCACGCCGCGCATCGCGGGCAGGCTCCTGCGGCGCGTGCGCGACTTCGCCGTGGTCTCCGGCAGGGAGGTCATCGACGAGGAGCTGGCCCGCGAGGCCCTCTCGCGCATGGACGTGGACCCCCACGGCCTGGACCAGATGGACCGCAAGATCCTCTCCTGCCTCATCGAACAGTTCGGGGGAGGCCCCGTGGGCGTGAAGACCCTGGCCGTGGCCTGCTCCGAGGAGGTGCGCACCCTGGAGGACATCTACGAGCCCTTCCTGATCCAGTGCGGCCTCATCAAGCGCACGCCGCGCGGGCGCGTTGCCACGGCAAAGGCCCATCTGCACCTGAAATCCCAACCCCTGAGCTGAACCATGCCCGCAACCCGCCTCGACGTGGCCCTCCTGGCCTACACCCCTGAGCCCCTGGCCCTGGTCTACGCGGCCTTCCGCCAATGCTACCACGCGGGCTTCGTGGCCGACATGTGGCCCCGGCTCCTGGCAGGGGAGATCAGCCGCGAGAAGCAGGCCGAGTTCGTGGCGGGGGTCATCTCCTCGGGCCACGTGAGCCCCATCGAGCACGTGAGCTTCACCTTCGCCGTGGAAGGCGTCTCCCGGGCGCTGACGCACCAGCTGGTGCGCCACCGCATCGCCAGCTACTCCCAGCAGTCCCAGCGCTATGTGGACGCATCGAGCTTCGACTACGTGCTCCCCCCGGCCATCGCCAGAATCCCCGAGGCCAAGGCGCGCTACGAGCACTTCATGACCCAGGTGGCCGACGCCTACCGCGACCTGAAGGACATCCTGGAGACCAACGGACGCGGCTCCAAGGCCAAGGAGGACGCCCGCTTCGTGCTGCCCCAGGCCGCCGAGACGCGCATCGTGCTCACCATGAACTGCCGCAGCCTCTTCAACTTCTTCGAGCACCGCTGCTGCGCCCGCGCCCAGTGGGAGATCCGCGCCCTGGCGGACAAGATGCTTGCCCTGTGCCGCATGACCCTGCCCGAGGTCTTCGCCACGGCCGGGGCCAAGTGCGAGCGCCTGGGCCACTGCCCCGAGAGCGCGAAATTCACCTGCGGGAAGTATCCCCCGGCCAAGAGCTGAACGGCAGGCCGCTCCGACCGAGCCTCCCGAAAGGCATCCCCCGACCCGGCCGGGGCGGCGACGACGCGGGGCTTGCGCTCCCCGCAAGGGGGGGACAAAACGAGACGGCCGCACCCGGGAAGGGCGCGGCCGTCTCGTTTACACTTCCGCAGCGCCGGGCTTCAGCGCGGCAGCGCCCTGGCGGCGACGCGCACGCCCGGGGTGGGCGGCAGGCCGTTGTCCAGGAAGAACCGGGCGTAGCGCTTGTCGGTCTTGACGATATGGGTCTCCAGCCAGTCCTTGAGGAACTCCATGAGGTCCATGGAGATGGCCGCCTGTCCGGACTTGTACTTGCCGATGAAGTCCACCACCTTGGCCTTGAGGTCCTCGTGGAGCTTTTTGTGCGCCCCGGTCTCGGGATAGCGGAACTGGTCGAAGTATTGCTCTTCCGTGCCGAAGTGCTTCACGGTGTATTCGGCCAGGCCGTCCAGGAGCTTCTCCATCACGTCCTTGCCCTTGCCGCCCTTCATGGCCGCGTAGAGCTTGTTGATCATGTCCACGAGGACGCGGTGCTGCTCGTCGATGACTTTCACGCCCGTGGCCAGCTCGCTGGTCCAGGGCATGAGCACCCCCGCCTCCATGCCGCTCTTCAGGTCCGCGATGAGCACGGCCAGCTCGCCGGAGAGCTCCGAAAGCTCCAACACGGCCTGGGCCGAGTCGTGGATGCCGTCGGCGATCTCGGTGGCCACCTGCTCCACCTCTCCGATGGCCTTGGAGATGTGGCCGGAGCTGGCCGACTGCTCCTCGGATGCCGTGGCGATGGAGTGGATCTTGGAAGTGTTGTCCTCGGCATGGCGCAGGATCAGCTCCGCCGATTCGCCTGAGCGACGGGACATGGCTGCGGCCTCGTCGGCGCGGCTCACGGCCATGTCCATCTGCTCCACGTTGGTGTGGATGGCGTCCTGGATGGACTTGATGGAATCGCCCACCTCCTTGGTGGCGTGCATGGTCTTTTCGGCGAGCTTGCGCACCTCGTCGGCGACGACCGCGAAGCCCCGTCCGGCCTCTCCAGCGCGGGCGGCCTCGATGGCGGCGTTGAGCGCCAGCAGATTGGTCTGGTCGGCGATGTCGTTGATCACGTTGATGATGCGGTCGATGCTGCGGGCCTGTTCCCCCAGGCTGCCCATGTTCCGCTTGAGCAGCCCAGTGGCCTCGTTCACCTTGGAGATGGCGTCCACGGCCTCGGAGGCGATGCGCGCGCTGGAGGCGGCCTGCTCCTTGGCGCTTTCCACGCTCACGGAGGCGTCGGAGGAGCTGTGCGATATGTCGGCGATGGCCATGTTCATCTCTTCCATGGCCGTGGCGGTCTCGATCATGCGCTGCTTCTGGAGGTCCGCGCCCTCGGAGATGCG
>NZ_JBZVFJ010000031.1:0-29205 GCF_058402725.1 Fundidesulfovibrio sp.
AGGTAGCGTTCGGGCACGATGCCCGCGCGCAGGGCCTCGATTTCGGCCCGGCGCAGGGAGAGGCCCGCCAGATGCGCCGCGCTGCGGCAGGCGCGGTGCGGCAGCACGCGCACGGGCGTGCCGTCGGGGAGCAGGGCGTCCCGGGCCAGGTCCTCGAAGGGGGTGGTCATGGAGCGTCCAGGCCGGTTCCGGCGAGGCGTTCGCCCGGAGGGGCCCCGGGGGCCAGGGGACAGGCGTTGGCCGAGGGGATGCCTGTGGCGGGGGGGGGCCCGGACGGCCGGTTCATCCCATGTTCCTGAAGCCCAGGAGCACGCGGTAGGGCCCCGGCACGCCGGGCGGGGCCAGGGCGACGCGGTCGCCCGGCCGCACCACGGCCTGTTCCGGGGCGCTGGCCTTGCCGTTGACGAACACCACCTCCACCTGGTCGCGGGTCACGCCCAGGCGGGCGAGGAGTTCCTCGCCGGTGGTTTCCGGGGGCACGTCGAGGCTCATGGGGCTCGTCCAGCCACGCTGCCGGAAGAGGTCGGAGAGGCCCATGAAGGCGCGGACTTCGATGCTCGCTGGCACGGACGAATCCTCCATTGATCCCGGATTGTTCGCGACGTGCGCCGGGAAAAGGCTCACTCCCCGCCCACGGCGGGAAACAGGCTCACCCCCCGCCCACGGCGGGAAACAGGCTCACGCGGTCCCCGTCGGCAAGGGGCCGGTCCAGGGCGGCGTGCGCGCCGTTGACGAAGAGCACGGCCACCTGGTCCGGCTCGATGCCCAGGCGCGCGATCACGTCCCTGGCCGTCTCGCCGGGTTGGAGCGGGACGTGTTCGGCGTCGGCGGGCTGGAAGGGGGCCAGGGTGGCGAAGCACTTCACGGTGATCTGCATGTTCCAAACCTACGGGGGACCGGTCAGGGAGTCAACCGGACCGGGGATTTCTGGCCGGTGACGCCGCCCCGGGGACATCGCCCAGGAACCGTCGGCCAGGGGACGCCGACTCCGGGGCGCCGCTCCGGGGTTGCCGGACAGGAAGCGCCGGAGGGCGGACGGCCCGGGGGCCGTCCGCCTCTGGTTCCGGCGGGATGGGGCTAGAAGTTGAACACTTCGTCGATTTCCTCGTCGGTGAAGTCCCAGACCGCGTTGTGGGGCGGGCAGGGCTCCTCGAAGAACTCGGGCAGGCGGTCGTGGGCGTTGGTGAAGCCCGCGCGGCGGTTGAAGTCGCGTTCGGCCTTGAGGATGGTCTTGCCCAGGGCGGTGACGTCGTCGCCGGTGAGGGTGAGGTTGTAGCGGGCGTTGATCATGTCCACCAGGGCGTTGAAGCCGTCGGCGATGTCCAGGATGGCGAAGGCGATGAACAGGCACATGCCGGTGCTGTCCACGGCGGCCGTGGCGATCTGGAGGTTGCGCGAGAGCTCCACCTGTCCTTCCTTGCCCAGCGGGTCCACGTAGCCGCCCACCTTGAGGATGTTGGCGGCCACGGCGTAGCCTGCGGTGTGGTCCGCGCCCATGGGGGTGGTGGCGTAGGTGAGGCCCACGCCCTTGACGGCGCGGGGGTCGTAGGCGGGGATGGCCTGGTTTTTCACCACGGGCACGCGGGTGATGCCGTACATCTGGCCCACGGCGGCCGCGCCGCAGCCCAGGATGCGGCCCAGCGGGGTGCCCTGGCGGATCTGCTTCACGAGTTCGAGGGAGGCCTTGGCATCGCCCCAGGGGAGCACGCCCGCGTCCATGGCCACGGCCAGGGCGACGGAGGTCTCGATGGAGTCCACGCCCACTTCGTCGTATTCACGGTCGATGAGGGCGATGCCGTCCAGGTTGTCGATGGCTGCGTCCGCGCCCAGGGCCCAGATGGTCTCGTATTCGAAGCCGCTGGTGACGTATTCGCCCTTTTCGTCCACGTAGTGCTGCGAGCAGCGGATGATGCAGCCCTTGTGGCAGCCGTGGGTGGTCTTGCCGCCGCGCGCGGAGATGGTGGCTTCCATGGTTTCGCCGCCGATGTTGTTGGCCCATTCGTTGCGGCCGCGGCGGAAGTTCTCGGTGGGCAGGCCGCCCGCCTCGTTGAGGATGTTCACCAGGATGTTGGTGCCGTACTTGGGCAGGCCCTGGCCGGTGACGGGGTGGGTGGTCAGGGCGTTGGCGAAGCGCTTGGCGGCGCTCTTGAAGGCTTCGGGGTCGGCGATGGTCACGCCGGGCGCGCCGGTGTCGTCGATGACCACGGCCTTGATCTTCTTGGAGCCCATCACCGCGCCCAGGCCGCCGCGACCGGCGCTGCGCAGGTTGCCGTCGGGGTCGGCGAAGGAGATGTTGGCGGCGCTCAGGCGCATCTCGCCGGCGGGACCGGCCAGGGCCACGCCCACCTTGGGGCCGTACTTGGCCTGGAGGAACTTCACGGCCTCGTAGTTGCCCTTGCCGAGGATCTCGGCGGGGGCGTCGTCGATGGTCACGGAGTCCATGGCCACCTTGACCACGTAGAACTTGTCCTCGGCGGGGAGGCCTTCAAACACGATGGCCTTGATGTCCATCTTGGCCATGCGCTGGGAGAACGTGCCGCCCGCGTTGCTCTCCTTGATGGTGCCGGTGAGGGGGCTCTTGGCGCCGCAGGAGATGCGCCCGGAGTTGGCGGCGCTGGTGCCGGTGAGGAAGCCCGGGGCGAAGATGAGCTTGTTGTTCTTGCCCAGGGGGTGGCAGGTGGGCTTCACTTCGTTGGCCACGAAAATGGAGGTGAGGCCGCGACCGGCCAGCCCGGCGTACTGCTCGGGGCATTCCCCGATGGTGACGGACTTCGTTCCCATGTCCACGCGGATGAACTTTGCCATGTGAGCCTCCGTTGTATGCTGAAAGGATTGAGCGTTGTTCATCGTGCACCGCATCGTCACAGGGCATCGGGCAGGCCTTGGGTCCGCGACGCCCTCACGGAGCCGTGGCTGCCGCCGTTGCCCTACACTGAACCGAATCGATTTCCCCGGCTGACTTATGTCACGACTGACATATTGCAACCGTGGGAATGCAACACCCGGCCCTCCGATCGTCCCGGGCCTCTGGCTTGACTTGTTCATGCCGGGCCGGGCTGTTTCTCCCGCGACGTTGTGCAACGCCGCGCAGTGCGCGGGGGGGCAGTCGGACCACCCCCAAGGGCATGGTACATCTAGAAATGTGCACATGAACTGTCAATCTATGCCGTTCAAGGCATAAGAGTCATATGGCATCAGGGGTTACGTTTTTGTAGGTGGGGTGTTTTGACTCTGATGCCCTATGACCCGGATTGGGTCGTTCTGACCCACGAGCGGGAGTTGGTAGCGGTGGTGCCTGGATGAAGGTTTTTCTTTGATAACAGTGTATTGCCGTGCTCTTGGGGCGCGCGGAAGCGCAGCGGAAGCCCCCGCACGAGGCCTTCGGGCGCAGTGGGCGCCGGGCCGAAAAAAATCGAAAAAGAGTTCGTGTCTCCTGGACGGATCACCGATGGAGCTTGTTGCGCAGGGCAAAAGCGAAGATGGCCGCCTGGATGGGGATGAGCAGGCGAGAGAGGAGGAGGGCGGGGTTAGGCGGCTCGATCGCGCATGGCCGTCCAGCCTGCGCAGGCCAGGGCCAGGGTCCAGGGCAGGAAGGACGCGCCGGATTCGTAGTTCTGCCACTGGCGGGGGCTCACGCCCAGTTCGCGGGCGGCCTGCGCCTGGGTGAGTCCGTGTCGTTCGCGCCAGCGGCGCAGTCCGTCGGGGGTGAGGGGCGCTCCGCGCTGTTCGCTTTCGAGCAGTTGCAGGTGTACGGAGTCGATTTCCAGGTCGTCGTCGAGGAAGGCCACAGTGGATCCGTATTCGCCAACGTGGGCCTTGGCAAAGAGGTCCGGGTCCAGGAGGCGGTGTATGCTTTTGGACTCGATCCACACGGAGAGGGAGATGGTGGAGCGGGAACCGTCCGCCCAGGAGACGGCCAGACGATGCCCCGGCAAGGGCTCGACGGCGGCGATGGCCTTGGGGCCGAAGGGCCAGGGCACGCGTTTCATGGGTTCAGCTCCTGCCAGATGGCCATAAGGGATTCACGGTTATGATCTGCCCATTCCAGGGCGTCCTTGCCGCTACGCCGGGCGGCCTTGTCGCCCTTCACTTCACCGGACGCCAGGTCCACGCAGAGTTCGCCCTCCGGCGTGTCCACATGGAAGTGGGGCGGCAGATGGTCACCGGAAAGAATCGTAAGCCGGGCCTTCCCGAAACGCCGCACAGTGACCATGGCTGAATTATGCGCAATGATTGCGTGTTGTCAAGTTCACCGATGGAGCTTGTTGCGCAGGGCGAAAGCGAAGATGGCCGCCTGGATGGGGATGAGCAGGCGGGAGAGGAAGAGGGCGGCCATGTCGTAGAAGGCCGGGGGATTCCAATCCGGCTTGAGGAACAGGGCGTACTGGACAAAGGCGAGGCCAAGCTTGCCGAAGCCTTCGGTGTAGAGGGGGAACGGAGGTCCGCCGATCTTGGCGGCGGCACCGAAGGTCAGGACGCAGAGCAATGCGAAGAGCAGGAAGAAGAGAACTTTCGCAGCCTGCCAGGGGTCTTCGCCGTAGCGACTGATGATGCGATAGACTTCCAACATCCAGCGCTGGAAGGAGCGGGGCTTTTCGAGGCGGTGCAGCTTGAGTTGGGCTTCTTTTTCGGCATAGTGCCAGAGCGAGGCTTCGGCGTCGTTCTGCTCGTCGCGGCAGCGTTTTTTCATCTGGCGGTAGAACTGTAAGACAGAGGGCAATGAAGAAAAGTCATCTTCTTTTGTTACGAAATATCTTGAACCGTTCTCTGTCGTGCGCCAACGGACATTTCGAAATTTAATGGCGTTTACATCAGTATCGAGAAGGCTTACTGTAGACATATCTGACTCTGAAATTATTAATGAGCCGCCGATCTGAACGTCCTCAAGTAGCACGTTTGATGAAAAATCGCATCGAACGAAAAGCGAGCGTTTAGAGAATGATGACTTTGAGAACCGTGTTTCTTGATGTCGATTGCTATTGAATTTTGTATTGGAAAAATCTACTGTACCATTAAAGTTGCAGAGGAAGAAGTCGACTGAGTTAAAGAACCATGCGCTATTAAAAGTAGCTGAATCGTTGAATTTGGAATGCGAGAAAATTGGTTGTTGAGTAGTGGTGTCGTTAAATTCAGAATGTGCAAAGTCGGTGTGTTTATGGAATGTGCATGAATCAAAAAATGTTCCTGTTGAAAATTTAGTTTTGTAAAAGAGGGCAGCGCCTTTGAATTCGGTGTAAAAAAATCTACACGCGCAAGGTCCTGGTTGTGTAAGAATTCTGATCCGGAAAATGTTGTTTTGTATTCAAATGATGCATTGCTAAATCGTGCACCAGAGTAGAATGTTGCGTGACTGAAGATCGTCTCACCTGAAAAAGATGTTTCGTAAAAGTCTGGTGTTTTAATGAATCGTGCGTGTTTGAAAATGATACTGGGAAGCGGGTTATGTTCGTTGAAGTGCTCAAAGCTGATGTGGTATGGGAATATTGTTCCCGATAGAATGCATGTTGTTTTTCTGTGTGATGATTCAGATATTCTGGCATGTATAGTGTTGTTATATGCTTTTGAGTCAATGCCTTTTTTTCCACAGAAGAATGAAATACACAATATCCCCTCCCATCCCCCTCATCGTCCTTCCACACAACTTCCTGCGGGTCAGGCCACCTGTATTCCTTACACTTGCAGCATTCCATACGCGTCACCCCGTCCGTCTCTTCTTTCAGATATCCCTCTCCATTTATCCCTACGTCCCTGCCCTCCGTCTGTCCAGCCTCCCCCCTGTCGCCCTTGACGGAGTCTGTCAGGAGCCCCCTCCCATCCCCCCGGGAGGTATTCCCGCAAAGCAGCTCCCGAACCCCTTGGATCATACCAATCAAGTATGATATGTTAATCAAAACGACAAAAACGTATCACCCGCCTCCCACGCCCCCTCATCACCCCGCAAGCCACGCTGCAAGCCAGAATCCACGGGCTGTTTGCCTTCCGGCACGCCCCTTCCTCCCTTGACAACTCTGGTGCGGACAGCGGAACGCTTTAAAAAAAGTTTCCATAATGTAAATGCCCACGAACCCGCGATTTTGGCCGGATTTCGAGGCCTGGCCTGGGTTTGTGAGCGTTTTCACCCCGTTTTTCCACTTGACGCGAAGGCCCGAAATACACATGCTCCCTTTCCCGCATTCCGTGTGCCCGGGCCACCCATGCCTCGGGACAATTCGGCCCGCGGCTTCCATGGGGGAGCGGGCCGGGGTGGGCGCACCAACGCCGGCCCTCGCGACCCCCTCCAAAACGATCCGAAAGAGGTGACCGTCTTGGCCTTCGCCCCAATCAACAAGAATTACCACGACTTCTTCGTCGTCCGGGACAAGGAAGCCTGCATCAACTGCCAGGTGTGCGTGCGTCAGTGCTCCTACGGAGTGCACTACTGGGACGAAGCCCGGCAGTGCGTGCGCCACGACAACACCAAGTGCATCGGCTGCCACCGCTGCGAGGCGCTGTGTCCCACCCAGGCCCTGCTCATCCAGGAGAAGCCCTCCACCTTCAAGCCCAACGCCCTCTGGCGGCCGGTGTTCATCAAGAACATCTACAAGCAGGCCGACTCCGGCGGCGTGCTCCTGGCGGGCATGGGCTCCCCCGTGGACATCCCCGTCTACTGGGACAAGATGCTCCTCGACGCGAGCCAGGTCACCAACCCCTCCATCGACCCCCTGCGCGAACCCATGGAGCTGCGCACTTTCCTGGGCGCCAAGCCCACCGCGCTCCAGTTCGAGCAGACCGACCAGGGGCCCAAGGTCAAGACGGAGATGAAGCCCAACATCAAGCTCAACACGCCGATCATGTTCTCGGCCATGAGCTTCGGCTCCATCAACTTCAACCTGCACGTGGCCATGGCCCGCGCCGCCACCGAGCTGGGCACCTTCTACAACACCGGTGAGGGCGGCCTGCACCACAGCCTCTACCAGTACGGGGCCAACACCATCCCCCGGCAAGGGCTCGACGGCGGCGATGGCCTTGGGGCCGAAGGGCCAGGGCACGCGTTTCATGGGTTCAGCTCCTGCCAGATGGCCATAAGGGATTCACGGTTATGATCTGCCCATTCCAGGGCGTCCTTGCCGCTACGCCGGGCGGCCTTGTCGCCCTTCACTTCACCGGACGCCAGGTCCACGCAGAGTTCGCCCTCCGGCGTGTCCACATGGAAGTGGGGCGGCAGATGGTCACCGGAAAGAATCGTAAGCCGGGCCTTCCCGAAACGCCGCACAGTGACCATGGCTGAATTATGCGCAATGATTGCGTGTTGTCAAGTTCACCGATGGAGCTTGTTGCGCAGGGCGAAAGCGAAGATGGCCGCCTGGATGGGGATGAGCAGGCGGGAGAGGAAGAGGGCGGCCATGTCGTAGAAGGCCGGGGGATTCCAATCCGGCTTGAGGAACAGGGCGTACTGGACAAAGGCGAGGCCAAGCTTGCCGAAGCCTTCGGTGTAGAGGGGGAACGGAGGTCCGCCGATCTTGGCGGCGGCACCGAAGGTCAGGACGCAGAGCAATGCGAAGAGCAGGAAGAAGAGAACTTTCGCAGCCTGCCAGGGGTCTTCGCCGTAGCGACTGATGATGCGATAGACTTCCAACATCCAGCGCTGGAAGGAGCGGGGCTTTTCGAGGCGGTGCAGCTTGAGTTGGGCTTCTTTTTCGGCATAGTGCCAGAGCGAGGCTTCGGCGTCGTTCTGCTCGTCGCGGCAGCGTTTTTTCATCTGGCGGTAGAACTGTAAGACAGAGGGCAATGAAGAAAAGTCATCTTCTTTTGTTACGAAATATCTTGAACCGTTCTCTGTCGTGCGCCAACGGACATTTCGAAATTTAATGGCGTTTACATCAGTATCGAGAAGGCTTACTGTAGACATATCTGACTCTGAAATTATTAATGAGCCGCCGATCTGAACGTCCTCAAGTAGCACGTTTGATGAAAAATCGCATCGAACGAAAAGCGAGCGTTTAGAGAATGATGACTTTGAGAACCGTGTTTCTTGATGTCGATTGCTATTGAATTTTGTATTGGAAAAATCTACTGTACCATTAAAGTTGCAGAGGAAGAAGTCGACTGAGTTAAAGAACCATGCGCTATTAAAAGTAGCTGAATCGTTGAATTTGGAATGCGAGAAAATTGGTTGTTGAGTAGTGGTGTCGTTAAATTCAGAATGTGCAAAGTCGGTGTGTTTATGGAATGTGCATGAATCAAAAAATGTTCCTGTTGAAAATTTAGTTTTGTAAAAGAGGGCAGCGCCTTTGAATTCGGTGTAAAAAAATCTACACGCGCAAGGTCCTGGTTGTGTAAGAATTCTGATCCGGAAAATGTTGTTTTGTATTCAAATGATGCATTGCTAAATCGTGCACCAGAGTAGAATGTTGCGTGACTGAAGATCGTCTCACCTGAAAAAGATGTTTCGTAAAAGTCTGGTGTTTTAATGAATCGTGCGTGTTTGAAAATGATACTGGGAAGCGGGTTATGTTCGTTGAAGTGCTCAAAGCTGATGTGGTATGGGAATATTGTTCCCGATAGAATGCATGTTGTTTTTCTGTGTGATGATTCAGATATTCTGGCATGTATAGTGTTGTTATATGCTTTTGAGTCAATGCCTTTTTTTCCACAGAAGAATGAAATACACAATATCCCCTCCCATCCCCCTCATCGTCCTTCCACACAACTTCCTGCGGGTCAGGCCACCTGTATTCCTTACACTTGCAGCATTCCATACGCGTCACCCCGTCCGTCTCTTCTTTCAGATATCCCTCTCCATTTATCCCTACGTCCCTGCCCTCCGTCTGTCCAGCCTCCCCCCTGTCGCCCTTGACGGAGTCTGTCAGGAGCCCCCTCCCATCCCCCCGGGAGGTATTCCCGCAAAGCAGCTCCCGAACCCCTTGGATCATACCAATCAAGTATGATATGTTAATCAAAACGACAAAAACGTATCACCCGCCTCCCACGCCCCCTCATCACCCCGCAAGCCACGCTGCAAGCCAGAATCCACGGGCTGTTTGCCTTCCGGCACGCCCCTTCCTCCCTTGACAACTCTGGTGCGGACAGCGGAACGCTTTAAAAAAAGTTTCCATAATGTAAATGCCCACGAACCCGCGATTTTGGCCGGATTTCGAGGCCTGGCCTGGGTTTGTGAGCGTTTTCACCCCGTTTTTCCACTTGACGCGAAGGCCCGAAATACACATGCTCCCTTTCCCGCATTCCGTGTGCCCGGGCCACCCATGCCTCGGGACAATTCGGCCCGCGGCTTCCATGGGGGAGCGGGCCGGGGTGGGCGCACCAACGCCGGCCCTCGCGACCCCCTCCAAAACGATCCGAAAGAGGTGACCGTCTTGGCCTTCGCCCCAATCAACAAGAATTACCACGACTTCTTCGTCGTCCGGGACAAGGAAGCCTGCATCAACTGCCAGGTGTGCGTGCGTCAGTGCTCCTACGGAGTGCACTACTGGGACGAAGCCCGGCAGTGCGTGCGCCACGACAACACCAAGTGCATCGGCTGCCACCGCTGCGAGGCGCTGTGTCCCACCCAGGCCCTGCTCATCCAGGAGAAGCCCTCCACCTTCAAGCCCAACGCCCTCTGGCGGCCGGTGTTCATCAAGAACATCTACAAGCAGGCCGACTCCGGCGGCGTGCTCCTGGCGGGCATGGGCTCCCCCGTGGACATCCCCGTCTACTGGGACAAGATGCTCCTCGACGCGAGCCAGGTCACCAACCCCTCCATCGACCCCCTGCGCGAACCCATGGAGCTGCGCACTTTCCTGGGCGCCAAGCCCACCGCGCTCCAGTTCGAGCAGACCGACCAGGGGCCCAAGGTCAAGACGGAGATGAAGCCCAACATCAAGCTCAACACGCCGATCATGTTCTCGGCCATGAGCTTCGGCTCCATCAACTTCAACCTGCACGTGGCCATGGCCCGCGCCGCCACCGAGCTGGGCACCTTCTACAACACCGGTGAGGGCGGCCTGCACCACAGCCTCTACCAGTACGGGGCCAACACCATCGTGCAGGTGGCCTCCGGCCGCTTCGGCGTCCACCGCGACTACCTCAACGCGGGCGGCGCCATCGAGATCAAGATCGGCCAGGGCGCCAAGCCCGGCATCGGCGGGCACCTCCCCGGCGAGAAGATCAACGCCAAGGTCTCCGAGACGCGCATGGTCCCCCTGGGCTCCGACGCCATCTCGCCCGCGCCGCACCACGACATCTACTCCATCGAGGATCTCCATCAGCTCATCTTCGCCCTCAAGGAAGCCAGCGCCTACCGGGTGCCGGTGTCGGTGAAGATCGCGGCGGTGCACAACGTGGCGGCCATCGCCTCGGGCATCGTTCGCGCGGGCGCGGACATCGTGACCATCGACGGCGTGCGCGGCGGCACCGGCGCGGCCCCGGCCATGATCCGCGACAACGTGGGCATCCCCATCGAGCTGGCCCTGGCCAGCGTGGACCAGCGCCTGCGCGACGAAGGCATCCGCAACCAGGCCTCCATCGTGGCCGCGGGCGGCACGCGTTGCTCCGCCGACGTGGTGAAGGCCATCGCCCTGGGCGCGGACGCCGTGTACATCGCCACCGCGGCCCTGCTCTCCGTGGGCTGCACCCTCTGCGCGCGCTGCTACACCGGCAAGTGCCCCTGGGGCATCGCCACCAACGACCCCTACCTGGCCAAGCGCCAGAACCCCGACATCGCGGCCAAGAAGATGGTCAACCTCGTGCGGGCCTGGTCCCACGAAATCGAGGAGATGCTGGGCGGCATGGGGCTCAACTCCATCGAAAGCCTGCGCGGCAACCGCGACAAGCTGCGCGCCGTGGGCCTGAACTCCGTGGAGCTCGACACCCTGGGCGTCAAGGCCGCCGGGAGGTAACCCGCCATGAAGAAGATCTATCCCAACAAGGAAGTGTGCATCGGCTGCCATCTCTGCGAGGTGGCCTGCGTGACCGCCCACTCCAAGACCAAGGACACCATCCTGGCCCACAACGTGGAAAAGGCCCAGGAAGGCCTGGCCCCGCGCCGCAACGTGGCCCAGGACGGACCCATCTGCGTGGCCCTCTCCTGCCGCCACTGCGAAGAGCCCATGTGCGTGGCCGCCTGCATCTCCGGCGCGCTCACCAAGAACCCGGAGACCGGGCGCTGCGAATACAACGAGGAGCAGTGCGTGGGCTGCTGGTCCTGCCTGATGGCCTGCCCCTTCGGCTCCATCCGCAGGCATCCGTTCAAGGAAAAGATCGTCAAGTGCGACATGTGCGCGGGACGCGACACCCCCGCCTGCGTGGAAGCCTGCCCCAACGCTGGCCTGGTCTTCGAAGATCGCGGCAAGGACTAAGCGGAGAATACCGATGAAATACGTGATCGTGGGCAACGGCGTGGCCAGCGTGGGAGCCATCGAGGGCATCCGCAGGGTCGATCCCGACGGCGAGATCCTGGTGGTCTCCGAGGAGAGTTCCCCCACCTACGGCCGCCCGCTCATCTCCTACCTGCTGGCCGGCAAGATCGGCCCCGAGCGCATGCAGCTGAGGCCCGTCACCTTCTATGAAAAGAACAAGGTCAAGATGATCCTTGGCTCCAAGGTGACCGGCATCGACACCAAAGCCAAAACCGTGGCCACCGCCGACGGGCACAACTACGCCTACGACAGGCTCCTGCTGGCCACCGGCGGCGTGCCCTTCGTGCCGCCCCTGCCCGGCAAGGACGGCCCCGGCGTCTACGCCTTCACCACCCTGGCCCACGCCGAAACCCTGGTGGACGTGGCCAAAAACTGCAAGCAGGTGGTGGTGATCGGCGGCGGCCTCATCGGCCTCAAGGCCGCCGAGGCCCTGCACGACAGGGGCGTGAAGATCTCCATCGTGGAGCTGGCCCCCCGCGTGCTCTCCGCCGCCTTCGACGACAAGGCCGGAAACCTCGTCTCCAAGCGCCTGGAGGAAGTGGGCATCAGCGTGCATTGCTCCACCCAGGCCACCGAGATCAAGCGCGGCCCGGACGGCCAGGTGCAGGGCGTCGCCCTCAAGGACGGCACGTTCCTGCCCGCCCAGGCCGTGGTGATCGCCATCGGCGTGGTGCCGGCCTCGGCCCTTGCCAAGGACGCGGGCATCAAGGTGGACCGGGGCGTGGTGGTGGACGAATCCCTCGCCTCCTCCGACCCCTCGGTGTTCGCGGCCGGAGACGTGGCCCAGGCCAAGGACCTCATCCTGGACGAGAACCGCGTGGTGCCCATCTGGCCCAACGCCTTCAACCAGGGCTTCTACGCGGGCAAGAACATGGCCGGTGGCGCAAGCCCCTACACGGGCGGCCTGGCCATGAACGCAATCGCCTTCTACGGCCTGCCCACCGTGTCCGTGGGCGTGGTGAACCCCGCCCCGGGCGAGACCGGCGTCGAGGTGTTCGACGCCCTGGACGAGGAGCACGGCACATACCGCAAGCTCGTCTTCAAGGACGAACGCCTGGTGGGCTACGTGCTCGTGGGCGACATCGACACCGCCGGGCTCTACACCGGCTTCATCCGCTTCAAGTTCCCCCTGGACCCGGCCGTCAAGGAGAAGCTCGTGGGCGGACAGCCCTCCATCCTCCAGTGGCCGGAAGGCTTCTTCGACGAGAAGTTCAATCCCGTCGGCGCCCAAGAGATCGTTTAAGGAGACGCGAAAGCCCATGAAGGCACCAGAAAGATACTACGACTTCCAGAAGGACATCTCGGGGTGCGGCGTCTTCGGCGTCATCAACACCAAGCGCGAGCTCATCCCCGGGTCCATGCCCATCCAGGCCATGTGCACCATGCACGACCGGGGCAACGGCCTCGGCGGCGGCTTCGCGGCCTACGGCATCTATCCCGAGCACGCCGACAAGTACGCCTTCCACATCATGGCCGACACCCAGGAAGGGCTCGACCGCGCCGAGGAACTGGTGAAGCTGTTCTTCACCATCCACGAGTCCCAGCCCATCCCCACCAAGCCCACCCCCGTGATCAAGAACCCGCCCCTGGTCTGGCGGTTCTTCCTCACCCCCAAGCAGGGCATGGACCGGCCCATGTGGCGCACCAACGACGAGAAAGACTACGTCGTCAACGTCATCATGCACATCAACAAGAAGACCCCGGCCTTCGTCTTCTCCTCGGGCAAGAACATGGGCGCCTTCAAGGGCGTCGGCTTCCCCGAGGACATCGCCGAGTTCTTCCGCCTCGACGAATACTCCGCCTACATCTGGACCGGCCACAACCGTTTCCCCACCAACACTCCCGGCTGGTGGGGCGGCGCGCACCCCTTCACCCTGCTGGACTGGTCCATCGTGCACAACGGCGAAATCAGCTCCTACGGCATCAACCGCCGCTACCTCTGCGAGCACGACTACGAGTGCACCCTCATGACCGACACCGAGGTGGTGGCCTACGAGCTGGACCTTCTGGTGCGCAAGCACGGCCTCTCCCTGCGCATGGCCTCCTGGGTCTTCGCGCCCCCGTTCTGGGACGAGATCGACCGCATGCCCGAGGAGCAGAAGCAGGCCTTCACCGCCCTGCGCATGGTCTACGGCTCGGCGCTGCTCAACGGGCCCTTCGCCATCCTGGTCTCCGACGGAACGTGCCTCATGGGCCTGAACGACCGCATCAAGCTGCGGCCCCTGGTCATCGCCGAAAGCGGGGCCAACGTGTTCATGTCCAGCGAGGAATCTTCCATCCGCGACGTCTGCCGCGAACTGGACAACGTCTGGGCTCCCAAGGCGGGCGAACCCGTCATCGTGAAGCTGGAAGACTAGGAAGAGAATATCGGGGGAAACCTTTTGTGAACAAAAGGTTTCCCCCGAACCCCCTTCCAAAAAACTTTAGTGGGCTTCGCGGGCGTCACCGGCCATGCGTGCGGTGAACGACGAAGCCATAACCGAGGGGGTCTGGGGGGAATCATTCCCCCCAGCGGGTCCAGGGCAGCGCCCTGGCCGCCGGAGGCATCCTCCTCCAGTGAGGGAGCGACATGCTGCTCGACGCCGACAACGTCTACTACCGTGAGCTGAACAAGCAGATCCGCGAACTGGTGGCCCAGGGCGAAACCGAGTTCGAGATCATCAACGTGCGCGGCCAGCGCTACATCGCCGACGGCCTGGACGGGGACCTCAAGTTCCTGGTCCGGGGCGTGCCCGGCCAGGACATGGCCGCCTTCATGCGCGGCCCAACCATCCATGTGCAGGGCAACGCCCAGGACGGCGTGGGCAACACCATGGACGACGGCCTCGTGGTCATCGACGGCATGGCCGGCGACGTGGTGGGCTACGCCATGCGCGGCGGCAAGGTGCTCGTGAAGGGCGACGTGGGCTACCGCGTGGGCATCCACATGAAGGCCTACAAGGAAAAATTCCCCGTGCTGGTGATCGGCGGCAAGGCCGGCGACTTCCTGGGCGAATACATGGCCGGCGGGGCCATCATCCTGCTGGGCATGTTCACCGGCAAACCGGCCGCGCCCATCTGCGGGCGCTCGCTGGGCACCGGCATGCACGGCGGCGTGATCTACGTGCGCGGCGAAGTGCCCCTGGAACAGCTGGGGCCCCATCTGAAGACCGAACCGGTGGACGAAGAGGACATGAAGCTCATCACCGCCAACCTCGAACAGTTCTGCCAGGAATTCGGGGTTGACTTGGAGGCCGTTTTGGCCGAACCCTTCCAGCGCGTGAAGCCGTTCTCCCACCGCCCGTACGGCAACCTCTACGTTGCCTGCTAGGCTGGAAGAACCCGTAACCAACCACTGGAGGATTCAATGTTTCTGACCAGCGTGGCCCATGCCATGGGACAGATGCCTGCCGGGGGCGCCGACGGCGGCCAGGGTGGGCTGATGTCCTTCCTTCCGCTGATCCTGATGTTCGTCATCTTCTACTTCCTGCTGATTCGTCCGCAGCAGAAGAAGCAGAAGGAAATGCGCGAGATGCTCAAGAATCTCAAACGCGGCGACCGAATCCTCACCGGCGGCGGCATCTACGGGCGCATCGATTCCATCACCGACGACAAGGTCAACGTGGAGATCGCGCCCGGCGTGGTCATCACGGTGATGCGCAGCTATGTGGCCGGTCTGGCCGACATGGTGCAGGCCCAGCAGGCCCAGAACAAGAAGGGCAAGAAGGCCGACGAGGCCCCCAAGGCCGTCGAGAAGAAGGCCGAAGAACCCAAGAGCGACGCGCCGGAAGAGAAGAAATAATTCCGCTTCCGTCCGTCTGATCGACCATTCGCGAGGGGAAACCTGGGGTTTCCCCTCTCGCGCATTCCAAGGAGCGTGCATGTCCAGCCTGTCCTGGCGTCTGATCGTGGTGGGGATCGTCCTCGTCCTGGGGCTCGTGTTCACCCTGCCGTCCGTCGAATCCGTGCGGCAATCGCCGCTGGGCAAAATGCTGCCCGCCAAGCAGGTGAGCCTCGGCCTCGACCTCAAGGGCGGCATCCACCTCACCCTGGGCGTTGACCTGGACAAGGCCCTGGCCAACTCCCTGTCCCAGGCCGGACAGGACATCAAGGCCCAGGCCCAGGAGAAAGAGCTGACCGTCATCCGGCAGAACCTCCTGGACGCTCGTCGCCTTGAGTTCGTGCTGGCAACGCCCGGCAAGAAGGCCGAGTTCGACGAGCTGCTCAAGCGCGATTTCCCCGCGCTCGCCGTTGCCTCCAGCGCCGCGGTCGAGGACGACAAGGTCAAGTACGTGGTGCAGTACAAGCCCGAGTACGTGAAAAACCTGGAAGGCCTCACCCTGGACCAGGCCGTGAAGACCATCCGCAACCGCATCGACCAGTTCGGCGTGGCCGAGCCCGACATCCGCAAGCAGTCCGGCGACCGCATCCAGATCCAGCTGCCCGGCATGAAGGACCCCGAGCGCGCCATCGCCCTGGTGGGCAAGACCGCCCACCTGGAATTCAAGATCGTGGACGAGACCGCCGACGTGGCCAAAGCCCAGAAGGGCAACCTGCCCCCGGGCCGCGAACTGGTGATGGAGCGCGTCTCCGCCCCCGGCGGCGAGTATGCGGAAAAGCCCCTGGTGGTGAAGTCCGACGCGGTGCTCACGGGCGAACACATCGCCGACGCCCGCGTGAACTTCGACCAGAACAACAACCAGCCCTATGTGGGGCTCGTCTTCACCCAGCGCGGCGCGAAGATCTTCGAGCGCGTCACGGGCGAGAACCTCAAGAAGCGCATGGCCATCATCCTGGACGGCAAGGCCTACTCCGCCCCCGTGATCCAGGACAAGATCGCCGGCGGACGCGCCCAGATCACGGGCCGCTACACCGACACCGAGGCCCGCGACCTGGCCGTGGTGCTGCGCGCGGGCGCGCTGCCCGCCCCCGTGACCGTGCTCGAACAGCGCACCGTGGGCCCCTCCCTGGGCCAGGAATCCATCGACAACGGCATGATGAGCGTCGGCGTGGCCTTCGCGGCCATCGCCCTGTTCATGCTGGTCTATTACGGGCTGTCCGGCGTGGTGGCCAACGTGGCCCTGGTGCTCAACCTGGTGCTGATCATGGCCGGGCTTTCGCTCTTCGGCGCCACGCTCACGCTGCCGGGCATCGCGGGCATCCTGCTGACCATCGCCCTTTCGGTGGACGCCAACATCATCATCTTCGAGCGCATCCGCGAGGAGATCCGCCTGGGCCTGCCCTGGCGCGCCTCCATCAAGGAGGGCTTCGCGCGCGGCACGCTGACCATCCTGGACGCCAACGTGACCACGCTCATCGCGGCCATCGTGCTCTACGAGTACGGCACCGGCCCCATCCGGGGCTTCGCCGTCACGCTGATGCTGGGCATCGTGGCCTCCATGTTCACGGCCATCTTCGTGAGCCATTCGCTGCTGGACCTCTTCACCCTGGGCAGGAAGCCCGAGGCGAAGCTTTCCATCTAGGACGTCCCGGCTGTCGCCGGGTGCAGGCAAAAGAAATGGGCGCGGCTTCAGCCGCGCCCATTTTGCTTGGGTCGAATCCTGCTTTGAGGAGTCGGCCCAAGCCTGCGCGAAGCGCAGCTTGGAGCAGGGCGGCTTTGCCGCCCGTAAGCGGCTTTGCGAATCCCGTCTCCGGGAATCGCCACCTGGAAGTAGGGCGCGCGGCTTCAGCCGCGCCCGTTTTGCTTGGGTCGAATCCGGTAGCGTTTCGTTGAGGCAGGGGCTCAGCCGCGGACCGCGCTCCACATCTCGGCCTCGTACTGCACCACGCGGTTGCGGCCCTGTTCCTTGGCCTGGTAGAGGGCCAGGTCCGCGCACTTGATGGCCTGGTGGAAGGCATCGGCGTCGCTGGGGAACTCGGAGACTCCGAGGCTCACGGTCTTGTGGGCCAGACGGCCGTCGGGAAGCATGAAGGGGTGGGTCTCCACTGCCAGGCGGAGCTTGTCCGCCACCTCCCTGGCGTGCCCGGGCATCACCTCGTGGAGCAGCACCAGGAACTCCTCGCCACCGAAGCGCACCACCAGGTCGGCCTTGCGCACGCGGTCCTGGAGCAGGCGGGCCAGGTCACGCAGGATGGCGTCTCCGGCCATGTGTCCGTGCTGGTCGTTCAGGCGTTTGAAGTGGTCCACATCCACCATGACGAAGCCCACCATGCGGGAGTCTCGCCGGGCCACGGCCTCGTATTTCTTCACGTATTCGTCCAGGAAACGCCGGTTGTGCACGCCGGTGAGGGCGTCGCGCATGGCGTTCTCCTTGGAGACGTGCAACAGCTGCAGGGTGGAGATCACCGGGGCGCATTCGCTCAGGTACTTCTGGAGCACCGAAAGCGACATCCGACGCTTCTCCCACTGGCCGCGAGGCAGGATGAAGGAGGCCACGCCGCCAACCTGTCCGCCCATGACCATGGGCAGACAGCAGCGCACGAAGCGCTCGTGGTCGATATGGAAGTAGGGGCACAGGGCATGGTTGGAGTGGGAGCTCACCTCGTCCACCACGCGTTTGGCGCGGCAAAGGCTGGGGGAGTGGAACATCTCGGTGCACAGAAGCGCCGGGTCGTCGAAGCGGTTCACGGCGGGAACCATGTGCCCGTCGGCGGGATCTGCCTCGAAGATGGCGTGTTCCGGCAGCTGGAACTGGCGCGTGAAGACGTGCTCCAGCATGCCGTAGACCTCCTCCTTGCTGATGACGCCCTGGAGGTCGCGCGTGAAGGCCGTGAGTCCGGCCATGTGTTCGAGGGTTTCGGTGATGTGGTTGAGCGAGGGTGTGCGCTCGGCAGACTCCTTGGAGTGGAGCACCTCGCCGATCACCTGATGGACGCGGTTGGTGAACACGCCCCAGAGCCGGAGCATGGTGTTCACGGAGTTGCGCATCTCCACCAGTTCGTCGCCCCGGCGCAGGGCGTGGACCGGGCAGTAGCGGCACTTGCGGTACTGGCGCAGGAACACGCAGGTGTTGCGGTGGGTGGGGAAGATGGCCTCGGAGCCCGTCTCCAGGTAGCAGATGAGCGAGGGATTCTCGTAGACCGGGCAGTCGGTCTTGTTGCAGCGCAGCACCTCCAGGCAGTGGATGGGCTCCGTTTCGAAACGCTCGGAGAAGTTGCCCTCGTTGGTGGCCACCAGGATGCGTTGCAAGCGTGAGAGAAACTGCTTCACCCGGCGCACGTTGGAGTAGAGCAGGAAGAGCAGGGTTATGGCCCCGCAGGCGAAGGCCAGGCCGAAGATGAGGGCCTCGTTGACGGTGGAGCCCACAAGGGTCCTGGAATCGTAGGAGAGCAGCACCGCGCCCACGGGCTGGCCCTGGAAATCTTCAAGTGTCAGTGTGCGGTAGAACACGTCTCCCACGCGCTTGGGAGTGCGTCCGGAGTCGAATTCGGACAGCAGCAGCTGATCCTCGCCTGTGTTCATGATTTTGCCTACAAGCCATCTGCCGTGGGGCGACATGGGGTGGTTGGGAAGCACGATGTCGCCGAAGCGCCGCTCCAGGAGGAGCGTTGCCCCGAAATGGGAGGGCATCTGGGTGCTGTGCAGGATGCCTTCCACCGAGGCCGCCACTTCAACGGATCCCAGGTGCTCGCCGTGGTCCACAACGGGGACGATGGCCCGGATCACCACGCCTCCGGGCCCCACCTCGATGCCCTTGAGGGGAGTGACGTACTTGTTGGCCTTGACCACCATGGGCCGGATGGACGTGAGATCCGCGCCGGTGTTTTCCAGGTCCCAGGTGCGCAGGAAGGAGACGGCCGGGGGCAGATGGAAGTGGTAGTAGAAGGCGTCCAGGCCGGAGATGGTGCGGATGCGCTCCATGTAGGGGAGAATGAAGCTCTTGAGGCGCTCCCTGTCCCGGTTGCGCAGGGCCGTCACCACCTCGGGCATGGAGGCCACGGGGACCACCTCGCTGAAAAGCAGGTCCTGCTGTGAGACGAGCTTGTCCTGGATCCACTGCTCGAAGACGGCCATGCGGCTGTTGACCGACTCCGAGAGGATGAGCCCCCGGTAGTAGAGGAACACCAGCACCAGGATGACGCTGCCCACGGCCAGGAGCGCACCCGTGGCGTAGAGAAAGCGGGCGCTCAGGCTCCATTTTTCGGGATTGAACACGCGCCCGATGCGGGCGCGCAGTGAAGAAAAGCCCTTCAGCGGGATGCCGTCGGGTTCGTGGCCGTTGTTGGGAACGGTCCGGTCCTGCATCATGCGCAAGCGCCCTCCACTCGGGGCGGAGCATTCGCTCCGCCGCCAAGCCCCCCACGCTTAACCGATACGGGCAAGCCCATGGAAAGGCAAGGCGCTTGTCAAGGGGATCGTTTTGGTAGGGATCAGTTCACCCTGTAGTGGCAGCCCAGGCTCCGGGTGTTGCGCATGGCCAGGAGCGTGATGATGTAGGCGGCTTGGCAGCCGTGGAAGAGGTCCACGATGGGCTTGGAGAGGGGCGTCTCCCGGTAGAAGTCGTGCAGGTGGACGTTCAGGTCCCGCAGATCCTCGAAGGCGCGCTTCAGGCGCGAGGCCGTGCGGTGGATGCCCACGTAGTTCCACATGGTGGACTTGATGGTGGTCCAGTCCTGGGCCACCAGGGCGGGGTCCTCGTTGCGGTCCTGGCCGGGTGAGACCCAGTCGGGGATGGAGTCCAGGAGCTTCCTGGGGAGCTTGGGCTTGGAGGCGTAGCGGTGGCCGATGTAGGCTCCCGCGCCCACGCCCCAGACGATGCATTCGAGGAGCGAGGTGGAGGCCATGCGGTTGGCCCCGTGCACGCCGGTGCAGCTGCACTCGCCCACGGCGTAGAGGCGGTCCACGGTGGTGCGGCCGTGCACGTCCACGAGCACGCCGCCGCAGGAGTAGTGCTCGGCCGGGACCACGGGGATGGGCTCGCGGGCGATGTCGATGCCGATTTCGGCGCACTTGGCCGCGATGCCGGGGAAGCGTCGCGCCACGTCGTCCACGTGGTTGGCGGCGTCGAGGAACACGCAGTCCTCTCCGGAGCGCAGGAGCTCCTCCATGATGGCCCGGGTGACGATGTCGCGCGGGGCCAGATCGGCGCGGGCGTCGTAGCGGGGCATGAAGGCCTCGCCGCGCGCGTTGACGAGCCTGGCCCCCTCGCCGCGCATGGCCTCGGTGATCAGGAAGCGGCGGTCGGCGCGGTGGAAGAGCGAGGTGGGGTGGAACTGGATGTATTCCATGTTCAAAAAGCGCGCGCCGCAGCGGTAGGCCATGGCCAGGGCCGAGCCCACGCAGGCCCGGGTGTTGGTGGTGTGCAGGTAGATCTGCCCCACGCCGCCCGTGGCCAGGATGGTGTAGTCGGCCAGGATGGTCTCCACCACGCCGGTGAGCTCGTTGAACACGTAGGCCCCCAGGGCCTGGTTCACCAGATGGTACTTGTATTCCATGAGCGAGGCGTGGTGGTGCGAGGTGAGCACGTCCACGGCGGTGCGCCGGGTGAGCACGGTGATGTTGGGGTGGGCCTCCACGGCCCGGACCATGTATTCCATGATGGAGCGGCCCGTGGAGTCGGCGCAGTGCAGGATGCGCGGCAGGCTGTGGCCGCCCTCCTTGGTGAGGTGGTACTGGCCGTCGCGGCCGCGCTCGAAGGGCACGGCGAGCTTGTCGATGAGCAGCTGGGAAACCACCTCCGGCCCCTTGCGGGCCAGGTGGCGCACGGCGGCCAGGTGGTTGTGGTTGGCCCCGCAGGTGAGGATGTCGCGCTCCAGAAGCTTGGGCGAGTCGCCGGGGCCGGTGTGCACGATGCCGCCCTGGGCCAGGGCCGAGTTGCCGTCGGTGAGCTTGTCTCCGGCGCTGAGGAGCGTGACCTCGAAGCCCTTGTCCGCAAGGGTCAGGGCTGCGGCGCAGCCCGCCGATCCGGAACCGATGACCAGGACCTGGGTCTTGCTGCGGAATTGGTACATGGGGCCTCCCGGCCTGGCTAGCGGCCCGCCTCGACGGGCGTGACGGGCAGAAGTTCCTGGAACACGCGGGGCTCTATCTCCACCAGCACGCCGCGCCGTCCCGCGTTCACCAACACGCGGGGCAGGGCGAGGATGCTCTTTTCCACGCACACCGGCAAGGGCTTGCGGGTGGCGAAGGGCGAGATGCCCCCCACCAGATAGCCGGTATGGCGCTGCGCGGCCTCTGGCGCGCAGGGCGTCACGGCCTTCACCCCCATCTGGCGCGCCAGCTCCTTGAGCGAGACCTCGCGGTCGCCGTGCATGAGCACGAGGAACGGCTGCCCCGCGTCGTCCTCGAAGACGAGGGTCTTCACCACGGCGTGCTCGTCCACGCCCAGCTCGCTGGCCGCGCGTCCGGTGCCGCCGTGGTCCACGTAGTCGTAGGGCCTGGCCGTGAAGGCCACCTTGCGGGCCTTGAGCAGCTGGGTGGCCGGCGTGGCCGGGGGCTTGCCCATGGCGCGCTCAGCCTTTTTGGGGAGCGCAGGCGTCCAGCATGCGCTGCAGGGCCAGCCTGGCCGGGTCCTTGAGGGCCTCGTCGACCTCCACCGTGGGAGTCGAGTCCAGGTTTTCCAGAAGCCTGGCGAGGTTGGGCTCGGTGATCTTCTCCATGTTGGAGCAGGTGGAGTGCAGCAGCGGGCGCACGATCTTCACGCCCCGGTACTGGTGGGCCAGACGGTTCACCAGGTTGTACTCGGTGCCCACGTAGATGGTGGAGCCCTCGGGGGCCTCGGCCACGAAGCGGATGATCAGCGAGGTGGAGCCGCAGGCGTCGGCCAGGGCCACGGTGTTGGGGTGGCATTCGGGGTGCGCCACCACCAGGCAGCCGGGCGACTCGGCGCGGGCCTTGCGGATGGACTCGGGCTTGAAGCGCGAGTGGATGACGCACTGGCCGGGCCACAGCAGGAGCTTGGCGCGGCGGGCGCGCTCCAGGTCGATGGCCTGCCCGTGCTCGCGAATGTCCAGGATGTTGCGGTCTTCCTTGGGCAGGGCGATCCAGTCGGCGGCGTTGAGGCCCAGGCGCACGTCGGGGAGGAAAAGAGTGTGGGAGCCCTGGGCCATGGCCCAGGAGAGCATGGTCTTGGCGTTGGCCGAGGTGCACACCGAGCCGCCGCGCGCGCCCACCAGGGCCTTCACGGCGGCGGAGGAGTTCACGTAGGTCAGGGGCGTGGCGGGCAGGCCGCCTCCCTCCAGACGGTCCAGCACCTTGGCCGCCAGCCAGGCCGGGGCCATGTCCGACATGACGCAGCGGGAGTTCATCTCCGGGATGAGCACCTTCTGGCCGGGCTTGGCCAGGATGGCCGCCGTCTCGGCCATGAAGAACACCCCGCAGAAGACGATGTAGCGGGCTTCCAGGCCCGGCACGCGGCGGGAGAGCTCCAGGGAGTCTCCGGTGTGGTCGGCGTGGCGGGCCACGGCGTCGGACATGTAGTGGTGCGCCAGGATGACCAGATCCTTGCCCAGGCGGGCGCGGACGCTCTCGATGGTGTCGAAGTCTTTGGAATCGCTCATGGTGTCACGCCTTGCAAAGCTGCATGCTGTAGTCCGCGTAGGGAGCGGAGTGGGTGATGCGGCCCACGGAGACGAAATCCGCCCCCAGGCGGGCCAGTTGGGGAAGCTGTTCCAGGCTCACGCCGCCGGAGAGTTCGGTCTCGATGCCGGGGGGGATGGTCTCCAGGGCGCGGCGCATGGTGTCGGTGTCCATGTTGTCGAGCATGATGCGCTCCGGCCGCAGGGCCACGGCCTGGCGCACCTCGTCCAGGGAGCGGCACTCCACCTCCAGGGGCGGACAGTCCCGGGGCAGGGCGCGGCGCACGGCCTCTATCGCCTGGGTGACGCCCCCGGCGCGGTCCACGTGGTTGTCCTTGAGCATGAGCATCTCGGCCAGGTCCATGCGGTGGTTGTGGCCGCCGCCCACGCGCACGGCGTACTTCTCGGGGTAGCGCAGGCCGGGAAGGGTCTTGCGGGTGTCCAGCAGGCGCGTGCGGGAGCCCTCCAGGGCCGAGACGTAGCGGGCGGTGAGGTTGGCGATGCCCGAGAGGTGGCACAGGAAGTTGAGGATCACCCGCTCCGCCTTGAGCAGTCCCTCGGCCGGGCCTTCGAACACGGCCACCACGGGGCCGCTCCGGGGGCGCCGGGCAGCCTCGGAGCAGGGGGGCGACGCGCCCTCGGGCAGGGCCAGGTCGCCGTCCCGGGCGTGGTAGGCGCGGACCACGGCCTCCAGGATGCCCATGCGCTCGAAGACCACGTCGGCCATGGGAAGGCCCGCCACGAGCGTGGGTTCCTTGGCGCGGATGCGGGCCGTGAGGCGGTCCGAGGGCGCGAAGACGGCGCGTGCGGTGAGGTCCGGCCCGTCCTCGTCCAGGGCCAGGTCCACGGCGCGGTGGAGGTGGCCCAGGGCCTTGCCGGTGAAGAATTCCTGGAAGGAAGTCATGATGGAACGGGGAACTAGCACCAATCGTCGCGCAGATGAAGAGGGGTGAAGCAAATCACAAGCGATGGCTACCCCCGCACGATGACGCTGGCCTCTGGATTGAAAGGGTTGGTGCGTGCTGCCAGATAGAAGAGGTAGGGGTAGCTGGCCTTGAGGTAGCCCGCGTAGGTGATCCACTGGGCGCTGATCAGCCCGTAGACCCGGCTTGCGTCCCCGGCCAGGTGGCGCAGATCGCTCTCGGGGAGAGACGCCAGGTCTTGCGGGCGGCACATGAGCTCGTCGCGCAGGTGGTAGATGGCGCGCAGGGTGTCCGAGAAGGCCTCGTGCTCCCCGATGCTGGGGTTTTCCAGGAGCCGCAGGAGCAGGTCGGACTTCTCGGCCAGGAGGGCGCGCAGGGCGTTCAGGTCCAGGCGGTGCGGGTCCAGGGCGAAATCGTGGCCCTCCAGGAGCTTCGAGGCCTGGCGGAAACGGGAGGGCTCCCATGTGGCGTCCACGCGCAGGCCTTCCGAGAGCCCCGCCGTGTCGCGGTCGGCCCGCACGAGCCGCGTGAGCAGTTCGAGCCCCACGTCGGAGAAGAAGATGCCCCGGATCATGTTGCGCTTCTCGCGCTTGGCCTTCTCCTCCCGGCCCGAGATGAGCGATTCGGCCATGGCCTCCACCACGCCCACGAAGGAGCCCACGCCCGCGAACACCAGGACGACGGCCAGGGCCTTGCCCTCGGTGGACCAGGGGTGGATGTCGCCGTAGCCCACGGTGGCCATGGTGATGATGGAAAAATAGAAGGCGTCGAAGAGGCTCAGGCCCTCGATGAGGTGGAAGCCCACCACGCCGCCGGCCAGGGCCAGGGTGAAGAGGCTCCCGAAGAAGATCAGGCGGGGGTTGCGCGTCATGACCGTTTCTTGCGCAGGGCCTTGAGCCGTGCGGCGAGTCTGGGTTCCTCCCCCAGGTCTTTCTCCTGGTAGAAGGTCACGCCGTCCAGGCCGTCGGGCATGTAGCGCTGCTCCACCCAGGCGTCGGGGTAGGCGTGGGGGTACTTGTAGCCCTCTCCGAAGCCCCACTGGCGTTGCAGCTTGGCCGAGGGGTTGCGCAGGTGCAGGGGCACGGGGCGCACGCCCTGGGCCAGCACCTCCTTGCGCGCGGCCAGGTAGGCCGCATAGGTCGAATTGCTCTTGGGCGCCAGGGCCAGGTAGACCGTGGTCTCGGCCAGGGGGATGAAGCCCTCGGGCATGCCCACCATCTCCACGGCCTGCTGGCAGGCCACGGCCAGGGGCAGGGCGCGCGGATCGGCCAGGCCCACGTCCTCGGAAGCCGAGAGGATGAGCCTGCGCGTGACGAAGCGGGGGTCCTCCCCGGATTCGAGCATGCAGGCCAGGTAATAAAGGGCGGCGTCCGGGTCCGAGCCCCGGATGGACTTGATGAAGGCGCTGGCCAGCTCGTAGTGTTGGTCCGCGTCGCGGTCGCCGCGCAGCACCTGCTCGGGGAGGTTCTGCTTGAGGGTGACCGCCTCGCGCTTCTCGGGCGGCAGCTGTGCCGCGTATTCCAGAAGGTTGAGCAGCGTGCGCGCGTCGCCGCCCGAGGCGAAGCAGAGCAGGTCCACGCTCTCCTGGGGCAGGTCCAGGCGAAGGGCCTCCATGCCCCGGCGGGCCACAACGGTCAGCTCTCCGTGGGAGAGGGAGCGCAGGCGCATCACATGCAGCCGCGAGAGCAGTTGCCTGGTCACGGAGAAGGACGGGTTTTCGGTGGTGGTGGCCAGAAGGGTGATGTCGCCGTGCTCCAGGAGCGGCAGGAAGAAGTCCTGCTGGGCCTTGGAAAAGCGGTGCACCTCGTCCAGGATGAGGATCTCCTTGCCCGCGATGAGCCCGCGCAGGGCGGCCAGCCCCGCTTCCGGGGCGCTCACGCGCACGAAGGGCAGACCCTTGGCCTTGGCCAGCAGCAGGGCCAGAGTGGATTTGCCGCATCCGGGCGGTCCGTAGAAGAGGATGCTGGGCAGCCTGGGGGCCGACAGCATCCCCTCCAGGCGCGCGATCACGTGGGACTGGCCCGTGAACTCCTCGAACGAGGCGGGCCTGATGGCGTGGGCCAGGGGCGGCATGGTTCAGCTCCCGGAAACGCCGCCGGGCGCGGGATCGTCGCCGTGAACGCGCACCCTGTCGCGCCCGTCGCGCTTGGCCGCCAGCATGGCTTTGTCGGCCCTGTCCAGCACCTGGTGCAAGGACTCCTCCATCCCCGGTTCCAGGCTGGCCACGCCGAGGCTCACGGTGACGGCGCAGGCCGCCTCGCCTTCGCGGCACGCCCCGGGGATGCGCTCCACGATGCGCTGGCCCACCGTCCGGGCTTCCCTGGAGCACGAGCCCGCGAGCAGCACGGCGAACTCGTCGCCGCCCACGCGGCCCAGCACGTCGCCCTCGCGGACCTGCGCGCGCGCGGCGCGGGCCACCTCCCGGAGCACCTTGTCCCCGGTCAGGTGGCCGTGGGCGTCGTTGACTTCCTTGAAGCGGTCCACGTCCAGGTAGAGCACGGTGTAGCCCCGGCGCTCGCGCTGGAGCTTTTCAGCCTTGGCTTCGGCGCTCTCGATGAACCCCCGGCGGTTGAGCACTCCCGTAAGCTGGTCCATGGTGGCGTCGGCCCGGAGCCTGTCCTGGGCGCGGCGCTGCTCGGTGACGTCGTGCAGGAACACCAGCACGGCCCCGTCGCCGTCCCAGTCGATGCCCACGATGTTGGCCTGAACGTCGATGAGGTCCCCCGAACCGCGCACGGCCTTGAAGTCCAGGGATTTGGCCAGCCCGCGCCGTGCCAGGGCCTGGTCCAGGGCCTGGCGGACCTGGGCGCGCTGGGCGGGGTGCACGAAGTCTTCGAAGGTGGCCGTGCGGGTGTCCGCCTCGGAAAGGCCCGTCAGTTCCAGCAGGCGGGCGTTGTGCAGGGCGTAGAGCCCGCTGTGCACCACCGCGATGGGCTCGGAGGCGTTGATGATCAGCTGCCGGTAGCGCCGCTCGCTCTTCTGCAGGGCGGCCTCCACCTGCATGCGCCGCAGGATCTCCTCGCGCGCTGTCTGAAGCTCCACGCGCACCTCCGAAAGCTCCTGCAGGATGGCGAACACCGGCCGGTGCGGCATCTCCACGCCGGTCAGGGCGTTCTGCCAGCTCAGGTAGGCCCAGAGGATCGGGGCCGCGAACGCGCAGATCACCAGGCGGCTCGTCAGCGTCCCCGTCATGATGGCAAGGTAGCTGTCGGAGCCCAGAAACGCTGCGGTGTTGAAGAGCGCCACGTCCAGCCACATCACCCCAAGAAGCGTCAGGAACGCCTTGGCCGCAAGGGGGATCGACCGCTTCTTGTCGTGCAGGAACTCCCAGCTGATGGCCAGGAACAGAAGGTCCGCCAGCGTGGCGAGGACCGAGGCCGCGTTGATGCGCAGGCTCGGGATGGGCACCAGCGCCAGGGGCACGGTGCTGGAAATCTTTGTCTGGAGATGCAGGACCAGGGAGATGAGCGGCACAAGCGCCGAAACGCTCACAACCGTGAGGATGGCCACCCGCGTGGCGCGGGGGCCGTCGAACACGTAGACCACGAACACGCCCAGCAGCAGCGACGTGTAGAACACCGTGGACCCCACCAGATAGGTGGTGTCGCCCAACTGCACCGCCACCCCTGCGTCCGTGACCCAGGACATGATGGCCGTAAGGCTGCCCAACAGGGCATAGAAAAACGCCAAACCATACCTGTGGCGCAGCGAGTGCGACCACAGCACGAGCCCGTAGACCGCGAAGGCCTCGGCGGCTAGAATCCACGCGTTCATCGCATTCCGCCCGTTGATGGACCACCAGACGACGTTGCCCACCAGGCAAGGCCCAGACACAACAGCGAGGCCGTCTCCCAGCGCAGCGGCCGGGGACCGAGAGTCACGGCCCGGAATCCGGCGTCCTGCAGGACGTCGGCCTCCGGGTCCGTCAGGCCGCCCTCGGGACCGATCACGAAAACACGTCCTTCAGGCCCGGTCAAGTCTTCAAGGCCCAGCCCCCGCGACAGCCCCCGCGACTCCCACGCCAGGTACCTGCCCCCAAACGCCCCGCAGCGCTCAGCAAGTCCCGACGCTCCGCCGGACACCATCTCCAGCTCAGGCAGCCAGACGCTCCCGCACTGCTTTGCCCCCGCCACCAGCTGCGCGCGCCAGTTCTCCTTGGGTTCGACGGGCATGCCGCCCTGGCTGCGCGACGCCTCCCAGAACAGGATGCCGCCGCAGCCCAGCTCCACCGCCTTCTCCAACAACCACCCGCGACGCGCCGACTTGTTCCAACCCAAAGCCAGCCACGCACCGCCCGGACGAGCCTCGCACCGCTCCGACTGCTGCTCCAACTCCACGCCGCCGCGCACCGAGACCACCCGGAAAAGGCCCTCCCGTCCCGCGCCGTCGAAACAGCGCACCAGCGCGCCCGGGCCCAGCCGCAACACCTTGGCGAGATGCCGCGCCTCATCGCCTTCCAGACGGAACGGAGCGCCCCAGGCTTCGGGCGGAATGTGGAACGTGTCGAGTCTTGCCATGGCGGTCGGTGGTTGGTTGTGGTTGTTGTTGCCTCGCGCGCTTTACCGGAGGGGCAGCACCGCAAACCCTTGCTCTTCAATGGAGCGTCGCAGAGCCTCCGGCAGGGCGCTCCAGTCGGATACATCCACGGAAAAGGGCAGGTTTGACTCGGAAAAAGCATCACGCAACCGCTCCAGCAATCCCTTGTCCACGCGTCCGGCCGTCACCAGCGCCAGATCCAGGTCAGAATACGGCCGCGATCGGCCCGATACCCTCGATCCGAAAACGCGCACCTCCGTGCCCGGGGCGATCTCGTTCAGGAGCCTTTGCACCTCGTGAAGCTGGTTGTCCGGGAGATCAATCATTGCGGGCCTCAAGACGCTCCATGAAGTCTCGCGCGTGGGCCAGAAAGACCCGCGCCGTATCGTAGACCGATTCGGCATACGAAACGTCGTACGTATGCGAGGACATATTGCGCGCCTCCCCAAACCCGAACCACGGTTCCGGGCTTTCGATCAGTCCGTGGCGAGCCGCCGTGCGGAACAACTCCTTGCGGGTTCGCGGGAACCCCGCGTCGTCCGGTGATACGTTGAGCCCTACCCAGCGCTGCATGAATTTCCAGCACTGCTCGTAGGCCATCTCGAAATGCTGGATCACCCCAGCCCGGAGCGTCTCACGCAAGTCGTCGTCCGCATCAGACACGTTCTGCTCCGACACCCGCAACGAGCGGCCAAGCGCCTCCACCGCACCGCGCAAGCTGTCCAACTGCATCGCCATGGGTAACCCCTCATGCAACACGTGAAGAATGCGGCCCCGCCACGGCACCGGAGGGCGGGGCTTCGCCCCGCACCCCACCAGAGAGGGCTCTGCCCTCTCTGGACTCTCCCGCCAGGGGGGAGCCCCCCCTGGACCCGGCAATTGCTTCGCGGGCT
>NZ_JBZVFJ010000032.1:0-28997 GCF_058402725.1 Fundidesulfovibrio sp.
GGGAGCTCTCGCCCCTGGGCGCGGCCCGGCGCGTCACCTGGCTGGGGCTGGCCTGGGTGTTGCCGCTGGCCTTCGTCCAGGCCGGGGACCTCCGCCCGGAGCAGGCCGGGGCCTCGGCCTGGCTGGCCGTGGCCGCGCTGGGCGTGCTGGTGACGGCAGGGGGCTATGTGCTGTGGTTTCGCGGGGTGGGGCGTTCCAGGCCCAGCCAGGCTGCCGCCGTGACGGGCCTGCTGCCCGTGAGCGCCGTGCTCTGCGCCTGGGCGCTCACCGGGGAGACGCCCGGGGCGTCCCAACTGGCCGGGTGCCTGGCCGTGGGCGCGGGCATCCTGCTGGCCTCGCCGCGAGGAGGGTGATGTCTTCCGCGCGCGGCGTCGGCCCGGCCGGGAGGCAGTCGGAGCGGGGGCGCTTCAGTCCCTGGGCAGTTCCTGGCTCTGCATCTTGTGCACGGCCGCCCAGGTGGCGAACATCACGCGCAGATAGTCCGCCGAGGCCTCGGACTCGGCCATTGCGTCCTTGAAGGAGTTGTAGTCCAGGCTCAGGGCCTCTTCGGCCAGGATGCGCGCGAAGGTCTCGCGGGGGATCTGGATGCGGTAGCGGTAATCGGACTCGGAGAACGTGAGGATGTCGGCCGTCACGTCGTGGCGGGCCAGCATCCGTTCCAGGTGCTCGATCTTGCGGGCGCGCACAGCCACCTCGCCGGGCTGGCAGAAACGCGTGGCCGCGATGGAAAAGAAGCCGTCTCGGGTGAAAATCCACATGCTCGTCGCTCCCGTGTGCCGGGCGGCGGGGACGGACCGCAGGTTGGACGGCGGATGCCGCCCTTTCACGCCCTGTTACCCCATGCGCACCGCTCCGGCAAGCGTCGGCGAGGAAACAAGCGGTTCAGCCGACGCGTTCCAGTTCCGCGCGGGCGATCGCTTCCCAGTCGAAGCGCGCGGCAACGCCCGCCGCCTCCTGCACCAGTCGGGCGCGGCGTTCGCCGCCTTCCAGCAGGGCCAGCACCCGGGAGGCGAACCCGGCCACGTCGCCCTGGGGCACGCGGTCCATGCCCCCGGTGAAGATTTCGTCATAGATGGGCAGGTCGTAGGCCACCACCGGCAGGCCGCAGGCCATGGCCTCCACGGCCACCTGCCCGAAGCTTTCGTAGTGGCTGGGCATGCAGAAGCACCCGGCGTTCTTGAGCAGGCGCACCTTCTCCGTCCCCTGGCGGAAGCCCAGCAGGTCCACGTTGGCCGAAAGCCCTGCCGCCGCGATCTCGGCCTGGAGGCGGCGGAACCAGTCGTCCCCGCCGCCGCCGATGATCCCCAGGCGCGCCCCGGGGCGGGCGTCGCACACCGCGCGCCAGATCTTCACCAGGTCGAAGAGGCCCTTCTGCGGGTGCAGGCGGCCCAGGAAGATGCCGTCGTAGCGGGGCGTCTCCGGCGTCACCTCCACGGAGGTGAACTCGTCCATGTCCACGCCCATGGTCACCACCTGCACGGCCTCGGGCGCGATGCCCCGGGCCAGCAGCGTGTCGCGGTCCAGGGAGTTGAGCACCAGCATGCGCCCGCCGAAGGCCCGGGTGAGGGCCAGCGCCAGCATCTGCGTGGACCAGTAGAGCAGGCCCCGCACCGTGGGCACGCGCCAGCGGGGCCGGAACACGTTCTCGTAGCCCCGGAACGGGTTAGGCGCGATGAGAAACACACACACGGTGAGCTTCGCGGCCGGGTTGCGCAGCTTGGAAAGCAGGGCCGGGAGGAGGTCCACCAGAAAGTCCGAGGGCGCGTAGACGGCGTCCATTCCCTTGGGATAGCTGACGAACAGGCAGCGGAAGAGCCGCCAGAGATACGTGCGCAACACGTTGCCCAGGCTGTCCGATTCGTCCTCGAAAGGCTCGGGGAACACGCGGTAGTCCATGCCGCGCACGTTCTGGGACTCGAACACGCCGATCTGACGCCTGGGCAGCAGGACCACCAACTCCTGGCCCCAGGCCAGCCAGCGACGGGCGATCTCCGAAAAGCGAACCTCGCTGCCGTCGCGGTTCCTGGTGTTCACGCGGCCCATGGCCGGGATGAAGATGCGCATAAGAGTAGGATGCCTCCGGCGGCCAGAGAGGAAACTTTTTGAAAAAAGTTGGACTCGGGCCGTCCTGGCCCTCGCCCTTCGGGCGCTGCGTTGCAGCGTCCGACTTTTCTTCCTGAAAAGTCGTCTCTCTCTGGACTCTCCTTCAAAAACTTTTAAGTAGCTTCGCGGGTTTCACCGGCAGCGTCAACCGTTGCGGGGAGTGCCCTGGGAACGCAACCGCTGAAGAAAGCGCAGGTCCGGCAGCACCACCACGGCCAGTCCGGCCAGGATGAGCGCCATGCCCGCCAGCCGCTGCGGCCCGAACGTCTCGCCCAGCGCCAGCCGGGCGCACGCCGCCCCGAACACGGGGATGAGCAGCGAGAACGGAGCCACCGTGCCCGCCGGATAGCGCTTCAAGAGCGCGCCCCAGCCGCCGTAGCCGATGAACGTGGCGAACACCGTCAGATAGACCACAGACCCCACGCCGGTCCAGTTCAGATGCGTCAGCGCCCCGCCGATGCGCTCGGGGCCCTCGAAAACCCAGGAGAGCGCCAGCAGCGGGACCGGCGGAATGAGCGACAGCCACGCGATGAGCCCCAGCATGTCCGCCCGCCCCGCCCCGCGCATGAGGATGTTCCCCGTAGACCAGCAGAGCGCCGCCGCCAGCAGCAGGCCGAACCCGGCGGGCGTCACGCCCCCCGTGCCCGCCGTGAGCCCGATGAGGGCAAGCCCCGAAAGGGCCACCAGCGTGCCCAGCCCCTGCACCCGGCGCGGCCGCTCCCCCAGCGTAAGCGCCGCCAGGAGGATGGTGAAGAACACCTGCGACTGGAGCACAACCGAGGCCACGCCAGGCGGCATGCCCACCGCCATGCCCAGAAACAACAGGCTGAACTGCCCCACGAACCACGCCAGCCCCAGGGCGACCATGCGGCCCCAGCCGATGTCGGGCCTGGGCAGAAAAAGCGCGGGCAGCGCCGCCAGCACGAAGCGCAGCGCCGCCAGCAACAGGGGCGGGAAGGAGTCGAGCCCCAGGCGGATCACCACGAAGTTGGCCCCCCACAGGAGCGTGACCACCAGGGCCAGAAGGACGTGCCGGGGCTGCATGGCGTCGGGTCCGGGCGGGCGCTACCTCAGGGCCTTCTCGTAGACGCCCTCCAGCTTCGCGGCCACGGCGTCCCAGTTGAGGGTGGACTCCACCAGCCCGCGGGCATTGGCGCGCACGGCCTCGCGCCCCTCAGTGTCGGTAAGCGACCGGACAATTTGGTCTCCGAAGGCGTCGGAATCCTTGACAGGAGCTGCGTAGCCGCACTGGTAGTCCCGCAGGTAGCGCTCGATCTCGCCCACGGCGTTGGAGACGATGGGCACGCCGGAGCTGAGGTAGTCCCCGAAGCGGATGGGGAAGCGCGCCTTTTCGATGGGGTCGTCGTCCATGGGGAGCAGCAGGGCGTCGGAGGCGGCCATGTAGGCGGGCACCTCGGAGGGGGGCTTCTCGCCCAGGCGCAGGATGTCGCCGCCCGCGCGCTGCAGGTAGGGCTTCAGGCGCTCCTCGAAGCTGTCGGGGATGTGCATCTTGCCCAGGAAGGCCAGCTTGAGCCCGGGCGCCTGGGCGCGGGCGCGCTCATAGGCGTCGAGCATCAGGAAGAGCGACTCGGTGTAGGTGTGCCCCATGGAGAGGGCCAGGGGAGCGCCCTCGGGCAGGCCCAGCTGGCGGCGCGCCTCGTCCCGGGAGAGGGGCGAGGGGGCCATGGTGGGGCAGTTGGGGATGTCGTGGATGCGCTCCCCGGGCACGCCTGCCGCGCGGAAGCTCTCCATGAGCAGGGAGCTGGCGGCGGTGCACTGGCGCGCGTAGGCCGGGAGCTTGTCGTTGAACCAGCCCACAACGCGCTGGTAGGGGCCGGGGTGCTGGTTGGCGAAGCCGCCCTTCCAGAGGTCGTCGTGGTCCAGCACCAGGCGCACGTCGCGGCGCGCATACGCGGCCGTCAGGGCGGGCACGCCGATGGGGTGCAGGGGGAAGGCGAAGGCGTGCAGGATCTGCTGACGCATGCCCAGCACGTAGAGCGTGTTCAGGGCCATGCGCAGGGTGTGCAGGGTGTGGAAGCCGCGAAGCCTCCACTTGGGCCAGAAGATCGTGGTGAGCCCGTCTTCCGTACGCCACCTGGCCTTGAGCGAGTCTTCCTTGCTGGCGCACAAAAGCGTGACTTTGTGGCCGCGCCGCGTGAGGCCCCGCGCCAGGTGCAGGCAGCGGAAATAGGTGCCGTAGTTCTCGACGTTGTGGTTGAGAAAGAGAATGTCCATTTAGAGATTCGTCCGTTTGAAAAGGGATTCCGGAAGGTTGCGGATCAGCCACATGACGGGCCGCCACACCGGCGGGGTGAAGACCACGTCGCGCCCCTTGCGCCAGGCCCCGTGCACGTGTTCCGCCACGCGCTCCGGCGTGGCCGTGAGCGCCCGGGGCATGGAGAGGTGGGCGGTCATCTTGGTGTCCACGAAGCCGGGGATCACGGTCATCACGTGCACGCCCGAGGCGAAGAGCCGGTGGCGAAGCCCCGAAAGGTAGGCCGTGAGCCCGGCCTTGGCCGCGCCGTAGGCGTAGTTGGACTTGCGGCCCCGCTCGCCCGCCACGGAGGAGACGCCCAGGATGAAGCCCTCCCGTCGCTCTTCCAGGTCGCGGGCCACGGTCTCCAGGATGGAGGCCGCGCCGAGCAGGTTCACGTCCAGGAGCGCCAGGGGGTCCGGGCTTTCCAGGAGCCCGAAGGTGAGGATCACGCCGTCGGGGCGCGCGGGCAGGGAGCGGTAGAAGGCCTTGTGGGAGGCCGTGTCCTGGGCGTCGAAGGGTACGGTCCACACGCGCACGCCGAAGGCGTCGCGCAGTTCCCGGGCCTTGGCTTCCAGGGCGGCGGTGTCGCGCGAGGCCAGGATGAGGTCGCTGCCTTCCTCCTGGGCGAAGCGCCGGGCCAGGGCCATGCCGATGTCGGAATTGGCCCCGAGCGTCAGCACGCAACCGGCCTTGGCCCGGGCCTTGGGCCTGGGGGCCAGGGTGTTGCGCAGCAGGCGCAGGCCGAAGCGCACGTAGTTGGCCAGCACGCGGCGGTCGGCCCCGGCCTGGCGCAGCTTGCGCCAGATGTAGGAGGGCCGCAGGTGGAATTGGAGCAGCGTCTTTTTCCGGAAGGCCTCGATTTCGGCCATGGAGAGCTGGGCCGTGCCGGTGGTGGGGGCGTTGAAGTAGTCCTTGCCCAGCACCGAATCCTCGATGAGCCCGCAGGCCACGGCCTCGGCGTGCAGCTCCGTGCCGGGGTAGGGCACGGCGATGTGCAGTTCCAGGAAGTCGTTGTCCAGCTCGAAGATGTGGCGGCGCGTGGCTTCCAGGTGCTCCGGGCCTTCCCAGGGCAGCCCGGCCAGGAAGAAGCCGAACGTGCGCAGCCCCGCCTCCTTGGCCCAGCGGGTGGCCTTCAGGTTGTCCTCCACGGTGGTGCCCTTGCGGATGCGCTCCAGGGTCTCCGGGTGGCCGGATTCGTAGCCGAAGGCCACCAGCCAGCAGCCCGCAGCCTTCATGGACTGGAGGGTCTCCAGGGTCAGGGGCTTCACCTTGGAGTTGGCCACCCAGCGGATCTTCCCGGCCAGGTCCGAGTCCAGGATGGCCCGGCAGACGGCCTGGGTCCATTTCTGGTCGAAGGTGAAGGTGTCGGACTTGAAGAAGAAGTCGCGGATGCCGTGCTGGTGGTAGCACTCGCGCAGCTCCTCCAGGATGTTCTCCGGGGAGCGCAGGCGCAGCTTCGAGCCCGAGATGGCGGGCGTGACGCAGAAGGTGCAGCGCGAGGGGCAGCCGCGCGAGGTGGCGATGGTGGCCTGGGGCTCGCCGGTATCCGGGCGCACGTAGAGGTGGTTCTCCATGAGCGAGCGGTCCGGGAAGGGCAGGGAGTCCAGGTCGGTCTCGAAGGAATCGAAGAAGGTGGGGGTCCAGGCCCCGTCCTTCTTGTAGAGGACGCCCCGGATGGAGGGCAGGGCGTTTTGGTCCTCGAAGTGGGCGCGGGCCAGGCGTCCCACCACGAACTCGGACTCCAGGCCGATGAGGTAGTCCACGTGGGCCAGTTCCAGCTGGTCCAGGAGAGCCTGGGCCGGGGCGAAGAAGATGGCCCCCTTGAGCAGGACCACGAGCCCGGGCCTGCGGCGCTTGAGCTCGGCCACCAGTTCCAGGTCGCGGAAGATGGTGGCGTTGGTGATGGAGAGGAAGACCGCGTGGGGGTCGAAGCGCTCGAAGTCGGCCAGGAGGTCGGCCAGGGAGCGTCGGCTGGTCTGGTAGTCGCGCACAAACACCTGGAAGCCTTCGCGCTGGAGCACGGCGGCGGCGTAGCCCAGGTCGTTGGCGGCGCGCATGGTGGTGGCGGTGGAGTTCTCCACGTTGCCCTGGGAGCGGTCTTCCCCGCGCTGGTAGAAGGCCCCCGGGGGGTAGAAGAGCATCGCCCGCCGGGGCGTGTTCTGCTGGTTCATGCGCCGGGGACGTTGGCCTCTCGGAGGCGCGGCGTCAAGGGGGGAAGTGGGGGGGGGCTTTTCGCAGGAGACCTTGACCCGCTCATGGGCAACAAGTATGTTGCGCATCAAGTTTGTTGCGCAGCAAAGACGCTGCGGCAAAGGAGCCCTCATGCCCATGTTGAACGTCGGCAACGCCCCGCGCGGCGAGGAGTATTTCGGCCAGGAGGCGTTGCTGGACGAGCTTCGCGAAAAGCTCTCCAGGGGGCACGTGCTGCTGGCCGGGCCGCGCCGCTTCGGCAAGACCGGGGCGATGCTGGCGCTCCTGGACAGCCCGCCCGAGGGATATGTCCCCGTGTACCTGAACGTGGAGCACCTTTCGGACACCCGGGAGTTCATGCTGGAGATGGTGTCCGGACTGGCGGCCCACAGGCGGCTGCGCAACCTGCTGGAACGGGCTTCCGGGGCCTTCGGGAAACTGTGGGGGTCTCTGCGGGACCTGCCGGAGGAGGTCGAGGCCTACGGGATCAAGATCAAACTGCGCGAGCGGCTGGAAAAGGAGCCGGACAGTCTGGCCGTGGGCGAGGAGGCGCTGGCCCTCATGGCGGACGAGTCCGCCCCGGTGCTGCTGATCATCGACGAGTTTCCCATCATGGTGGACAAGGTCGCCCAGCGGGACCGCGAGGAGGCCCACCGCCTGCTGCACTGGCTGCGCCGCGCCCGACAGTTGCCCGGCACGCGGACGCGCTTTCTGGTGGGTGGTTCCATCCACCTCGTCCCCACCCTGGACGCCTGGGGCCTCGTGGACACGGTGAACGACCTGGCGGCGGTGAAGGTGCGCGTCTTCGACCCGCAAACCACCGCGCCCGCCTTTGTGCGCAGCGTGCGCGACGCATACCATCTGCCGCTTTCGGACGAGATGATTCCGGTGCTCCTGGAGATGGTGGGCACGCCCATCCCCTTTTTCCTGGCGGTCTTCCTGGACTCGGTGATCACGGAGCATCGCAGGAGCCTATGCGCGATCGACGCCTGTATGCTCTCTCGCGTCTTCGAGGTGGAGGTGATCGGGTGTCAGACGGCTCAGGGCTTCCGCCACTACCGTCGCCGCCTGGACGAGCACTACCCGCATCCCGAGAATACCGCCGCCCTGCGCCTGCTGGACCGCATGGCCCGCGAGGACGGCGGCGCGGACGAGTCGGACCTGTTCAACCTGTTTCTTTCCGCCTTCAATCTGCCCGGGGGGTACGACGATCAGCTTCGCTTCCTGAACCTGCTGGGCAAGCTGGAGAACGATTTCTACATCGAGCGCCGCGATGGCCGTTGCCGCTTCTTCAGCCGCGTGCTGCGGCTGTGGTGGCTGCGCAACCATTGTCTGCGGACAGGAGGATAAGCCATGGCCATGCATCTTTACCGCACCCAGCGCACGCCCATCGAGACGCTTCTGGCCTGCCATGTTGGCCGCTCCCATGTGGTGGAGGGCGTTCTGGCCGATCTGCGCTCGCGCGGCCCCGGGGCCTCGCGGCAGCACTTCATGTTCATCGGCCCGCGCGGCATCGGCAAGACCACGCTCCTGCGTCTGGTCGCCCACGGCATCGAGTCCGACCCGGAATTGAAGGCCCGCTATCTGCCCATCGTCTTCCCCGAGGAGGGCTACAGCCTCACCCGCGTCTCGGACCTCATGGTGCGCCTGGCGCAGACCATGGCCCAGGAGCACGGCATCGAGGAGTTCAGGGCCGTGTACGACCAGGTGCGCCACGACGACCACGACCGCCGGGTGGTGGACACGGCGGCGGAGGCCATGCGCCGTCACCACGCCCGCACGGGTCAGGGCGCGGTGGTGATGTTCGAGAACACTAACCGCTTCCTCGAGCGCCAGAAGCGCAACAAGGACGAACTGCATCTGTTGCGCGCCCTGATGATCTCCGAGCCCTGGCTCACGGGGGTGTTCACCTCGCCCACGTACCTGAACGCCCTCACGGACGAGCGCGAGCCGTTTTTCGAGTTCTTCAAGGTGCAGACCCTGGGCGAGCTGAGCCAGGACGAGTTGCTGGACATGCTGCGCAGGCTCACGGAGCACGAGGACAACGCCGTGTTCCGGGCCTACCTGGACAAGCACTCCTCGCGCGTGCGGGCGCTCTATCATTTCACGGGCGGCAACCCGCGCCTGGCCCTGATGCTCTACGAACTGGTGAGCAGGCACGACATCGCGGGCGTGCGGGAGGAACTGGACGCCCTGCTGGACCAGATCACGCCCTTCTACCAGGACCGCATGAAGGACCTCTCGGAGCAGGAGGCCCGGGTGATCGAGGCCATGTCGCTGATCCCCGAGGGCTGCCCGCCCAAGACCCTGGCCACCGAGACGCGCCTGGGCCAGGGCGTGACGCGCATGGTGCTGAAGCGGCTGGAGAACGCGGGTTACGTGCGCCGGGAGAAGCACAGCGACGGCAAGACGGTCTACATCATCCCCGAGCGGCTGTTCCGGATATGGAACAGCATGAACAATTCAAGGGCCGCGAAGGGAAAGGTGCAGTATTTGGTGGAGTTTTTTGCGATGTGGTATGCGACGGAGGAAGAGAGGGCGGAAGTTTGGAGTAGATTGTGCATTGCCTACGAAAACCAGGTTCAGGTCGTTTCGAGTCGAACAATTGTTAGCTATCTGGATTGCTTTGCGCGTATATCATCAGATTCTGAAATATTAAAATACGTGCAAAATTTCATGCGGTCGGCAGTTAAGGTCAATGACGAGTTGATGTTTGAAAGTTTGACGGCCGTTTACGGTGCTCTTGAGGGAAACTACAATGGTCAGGCATGTGTCTGTTCCGCATTGACAATAATGTATTTGAGTGATGATGTAATTAGCATTGTTGATGACTTCAAGTCAAAGTATAAGTATAATTCATTTTCAGATTTATTGTTAATGATATTGTCCATCAAGAGTGGTGGAGATTTTAAAATTGGGATGATAATGCTGCGCTGCATTACAGGCATCAAGTTGTGTAAGTCCATGGGTAGTGAAAATTTTGTCCATATTGTGTCTACAATGCACATGTTAAGTTTGGCTGTTGGTGCAAATCCGGCTGCTGTTTGTCTTGAGTTATGGGGTGCTGCTTTCAAGTTACTTTCGAGCAAAGAGATTGAGACCTTGTTTGCTGGATTTAAGGCAATATATCCTGGTGTCATCGGTGAAACCCCCGAAGTTACACTTGCAGGTGCTTATATTCTCTCCCGCTCCCCCGCCGTGCTCGAAAAGCACCCCCCTGAAGTCCGCGAAGCGGCCCTCAAGCTCGTGGAGGCCTTCGACTCCAACCCGGCCAACAAGGCCGGGGGCGACGCCCCCAAAAGCTGACCCTCTCGTCGCGTCCCCGTCCATCTCCGGCGGGGCGCGCGGCTACTCCCGGAGCGCACGAGTCTGTCCGTTTCCCGGCAAGTGCCCCCTTTCCTCCCATCAAATTGACAATGATTTTCATTTTCATTTACTCCCGCTCCAACAACCTCCGCACTGAGGCGCACCGGCACCAAGGAGCACCCCATGTTCATTCCCGAGAGCCTTTCCCCCTGCGCCTGCAAGCGCGAAGTCCTGCTCAACGGCCGCAAGGCCGCCCGCGTGCCCCTGCACGCCGTCCAGTTCACGGCCGAGGGCATGGCCCTCATCGGGCTGGGCATCCTGGCCCTGGCCGAGCGCCACGGGATGCCCCCGGAACTGATCCGCAACCGCATGAAGAACGCCCTCTACGCCACGCCGCCAAGCGCCTCGCTCTACTTCCTCTTCCAGGTGCCCGAGCTGGACGCGGACATGCATGTGGAGATTCCCCCCGTCCATTGGCGCTACGCCCTGCCCGGAAAGACGGGCGACACCCTGGCCCGGCCCGCTTAGGCCCGGCCCGCTTCGGGGCAGATCGGGCGGGGAGAAGGCCAACCGTGATCAGGCCTGTCGCGCGCGGTCCCGGCGCGTCTGGCAAGCCCGGCGCGCCGGGACCGGCCCGGACGGTCGGGCCTGCCCGAACGGGGGGGGCTCCCCGCCTTCGGTCCATCCGGCCCGCCCGGGCCAACGAATCGGCGCGGTCGCCGTCCGGCCGGAAGCGTCCAGGCCCTGCGCTCCGGCCCGGGACGCCGCGGGTTCCGCCGCCATGCCCGGGGCGGTCCAGGCGGCGGCCGCGCCCTCGCGTGGGGCCAAGCCTCCGGCATGTCCCAGCCGGTGCGCTTCCCGGTCCTTTCACTGGACTTGCCCCGCGAAAAGCTCTAGTGACCCCGCCCGGGTGGGGGGTGCGGCGACGGCACGTGCATGGCCAGTGAACGGTGGGGCCTGGCACGTTTGCGCCCGGACGGCCAGAGGCCGGTCCGCGCGGGCATCTTCTTGACGGCCCCTGCCAGGGCCGCATCCGGTATCCTCCCATGTCCCAGATCAAGCGGGCATACGGCCAGAACCTGCTCCAGCTCCTGGCCAGCCCCGAAAACGCCGAAGCGCTCTCCCAGCTCTCCGAACGCCGCTACAAGAAGGGCCACATCATGTTCTGGCCCCACGACAAGGAAGACCTCGTCCTCATCGTGAAGCAGGGCAAGGTCCGGGTCTACCTGGGCCTGGAGGGCAAGGAGCTCTCGCTGTCCATCCTAGGCCCCGGCGACGTGTACACCTCCCACTCCAGGGCCTATGTGGCCGCCATGGAGGACACGGTGGTCTACCTCTGTCCGGTCTACAAGTTCTACACCCTCTCCACCAAGAGCCTCTCGCTCTCGCTCTCGCTGTTCATGGCCCTGGGCAAGCTGCTCTCCGGGTCCATCGCCCTCGTGGAAAACCTCTACTTCTACGACATCGACAAGCGCGTGGCCGCCTACTTTTACGAACAGGCCCTGGTGCACGGAGAACCCTCGGCGGGCGGACTGCTCGTGGACGTGGGGCTCACCGTGGACAAGATCGCCACCATCGTGGGCTCCTCCAGGCAGACCGTCTCCTCGCTCATCTCGGGCATGGAAAAGGACGGAATCCTTAAGAAAGTCGCGCGAGGCGAGTACCTGATCCTCAACATGGACGAGCTCAAGTACCTGGCCCATCCCTGTCCGGATTAATTCCCGGAAGCGTCGGCTGGCGGACAGACATCCCGGAAGCGGGCGGGTAGACGGAGGGCCAAAGGAGGCTCTCTTATGGAACTGCCCACGCAACTGGGACTGCTGGCCGGAGCGGCCGTGGCGGTCCTGGCGGAAATAGCGGCGCTGCGCTCCCTGGACAGGCTGGGACGCCTCATGGCGTTCTCGGCCCTGGCCCAGGCGGGCGTGGCCCTCGTCGGAATGAGTCTGGGACAGGCGGCCGGCCCCGTCGGCGCGGCGTCCCTCGTTGTGTACCAAGCACTGGCCCGCGTCCTGTGGTGGCTCTGCCTGCGCCGCATGGCCGGAGGCGGAAACCTCCCGGGCCTGAACGCGCTGCGCGGCGCCGGAGCGGCCAGCCCCGCGCTGACGGCCTGCCTGGGCCTGGCCGTGTTCACGGCCCTGGGCATGGGACCTTTCAAGGCCCCGGGCGGCAAGGCGCTCATCGTCTTCGCGGCCCTGGAGGGCGGCCACTGGATCACCGCCCTGGCCCTGGCCGCGGCGGGATTCGCGGCGGCGGTCTACTCCATCCGCATCGTCCTGGGCGTGTGCCTGGAGAAGCCGGGGGGCAAGGCCCTCGCGTCCGCTCCCGCCCATGATCCTGCAACGTCTCCGGCGTCGGCTCAGGCCGAGGGCGGCCTGCCCGGGCTCCCCCTGGCCCTGGGCGCGCTCCTGCTTCTGGCCTGCCTCTTCCCGCACCCCGTGGCGGGTCTGGTCCAGGCCCTGGCCGGGAGGTCCGGCGCGGCCCTGCCGGACCTGGAAGGCGGCTGGCCCCTGGCGGCGGCCGTTCCCTTCGCGGGCGCGTACCTGGTCTGGCTGGCCGGGCGCGCGGTCCCAAGGGCGCGCAACCCCCTGGCCCTGGCCCTGGCCGCCGCTACGGCCGGGTGCTTCCTGCTCCAGGGCGGGCTCGACCCGCTCCAGACCCTCTTCGGCGGGCTCTTCGCCCTGGGCGGCGCGGCCGTGGTGCTCTATTCCGTCGGCTACGAGGCCCACGACGAGCACGCGGACCGCTACTGGTTCTTCCTCTTCCTGCTGGTCTCCTCCCTGGTGGGCCTGGCCGTGGAGCGCTCCACGGGCGGCTTCTTCGCCTTCTGGGAGATCATGACCTTCAGCTCCACCCTGCTGGTGGCCCACAAGCAAAGCCGTGAGGCCCTGGACGCCGCCAAGCTCTACTTCATCATGTGCGCGGGCGGCGCGCTGGCCCTCCAGGTGGGCCTGATGGCCCTGGCGGCCGCCGCGCCAGGCGTTTCGCTCCTGGCGACGGGTCAGGCCCTGGCGGCCTACGGACCGGCGGCCTCGGCCGGGCTGGCGCTCCTGATGCTGGCGGGCTTCGGCGTGAAGGCGGGCCTCTTTCCGCTGCACGCGTGGCTCCCGGCCGCGCACCCCGTGGCCCCCTCGTCCATCTCCGCGCCCCTCTCGGGCCTGCTCACCAAGGCGGGCGTGCTGGGCCTGGCCGTGCTGGCCCCGCTCTTCGCCTCGGGCGCGCTCAACGGCGGCGGGCAGACCCTGGGCTGGCTGCTCTCCCTGGCCGCCGGGATCACCTTCGTCCTGGGCGAACTGATGGCCCTGGCCCAGCGCGACATCAAGCGCATGCTGGCCTATTCCACCCTGGCCCAGATCGGCGAGATCACCCTGATCCTGGCCCTGGGCACCCACGCGGCCACGGCGGGCGCGCTGGCCCACGCCGTGAACCACGCCGTGATGAAGGACCTGCTCTTCCTGGCCGCCGGGGCGCTCATCCTGCGCGCCGGAACCCAGCGCCTGGAGGGTCTGGCGGGCCTGGGCAAGGCCATGCCCTTCACCGGGGCGTGCATGGCCGTGGGGCTGGTGTCCATCATGGGCCTGCCCCTCACGGGCGGCTTCTTCAGCAAGTACCTGATGCTCACGGCCGCCGTGGACGCGGGCCACGCCTGGACCGCCGCGTTGATCCTGGCCGGGAGCCTGGTGGGCTGCGTCTACTACGGGCGCATCCTGCGCGTGCTCTTCTTCACGCCCTACGAGGGCGCTCCCGTCGCGGAGGCCCCCTGGACCATGCGCGCGGCCGTGGGCCTGCTGGCCGTGGCGGCCCTGATCTCGGGCGCGTTCCCCCAGGCCTGGACGAGCATGGTGCTCCCGGCGGCCAGCGCCCTGGTCCCGGCGGCCCAGCCCCTGTCCGGCCTGGCCCTGCCTTCGCTCTCCGTGCCCTGGAGCGCCTCGGCCCTGCTGCCCCTGGCCGGGGCGGTCGCGGCCATTGTCTGGCGGCGCGATCTGCGCCGCGCCGGAACCTGGGCCACGGCCTGCCTGGGCCTGGCCTTGGTGGCGCTCCTGCTGGAGTGGAGCGCCTGGAGCGGCTTCCAGATGGCCTTCGCGGGCCTGGTGCTGGCCCTGGGCGTGTGCAACATGGCCTACTCCACCGGGTACATGAGCCACAGCCACACCCCGTGGCGCTTCCTGGCCTCCTTCTGCGTCATGATCGCGGGCCTGGTGGGCATGGCCGGGGCCGAAACGCTCCTGGCGTTCTTCTGCTTCTGGGAGATCATGAGCAGCTGGCCCCTGTACTTCGCCATCCTCCACGAGGAGACTCCGGCCGCCAGACGCGAGGCCACCAAGTACTTCCTCTTCAACCTGGCGGGTGCGTCCATCCTGTTCATGGGGCTTCTGTTGCTCACCGGCGCGGCCGGAGGCGGCTCCTTCGCGCAGGTGTCGGCGCTCTTCGCCGCCCAGGCCCCCTCGGCCTGGGGCTTCTCGGCGGCCCTGGTGATCGCGGGCCTGCTCATGAAGGCGGCCATGCTCCCGGTGCGCATCGACTGGCAGATGCACCCGGCCACGGCCCCCACCCCCGTGAGCGGCTACATCTCGGCCATGCTCCTCAAGAGCGCGCCCTTCGGGATCGTGCTCCTGCGTTTCGTCTGGGCGCAGGGGATTTCGCCCGAGTCGGCCCAGGTGCTGGACGCGCTCCTCTACGCCGGGGCCTGGATCGGCGGGGCCACCATCCTCTACGCGGGCATCCAGGCCCTGGTGCAGACCGGCATCAAGGAGATGCTCATCTACTCCACCGTGAGCCAGCTGGGCTACGTGGTGCTGGGCGTGTGCCTGGCCACGCCCCTGGGCCTGATGGGCGGCCTTCTGCACCTGTTCAACCACATGCTCTTCAAGAACCTGGCGTTCCTTTGCGCCGGGGCGCTCATGTTCTCCACCCACGCCCACTCCCTGCACGAGCTGGGCGGCATCGGGCGGCGCATGCCCTGGACCCTGGCGGCCTTCGGCTGCGCGCTCCTCGCGGCCGCCGGCATGCCGCTCTTCAACGGCTTCGCCTCCAAGTACGTGCTCTACTACGCCCTCATCGACCAGGGCGAGTGGGCGCTGGCGGTGGTGGCCATCCTGACCAGCGTGGTCACCCTGGCCTACTTCCTGAAGTTCCTGCACACGGCCTTCTTCGGCCAGCCCTCGGCCAAGGCCCTGCACGCCTCGGAGCCGGGGCTGCTCATGCGCGCGCCTATCCTGGTCCTGGCCGGGCTGTGCCTGCTCACGGGGCTCTTCCCGGGCCTGGCCCTGAAGCCCATCGCCTCCATCGTGCGGGATTTCGGCCTGACCGCCCCGGCCGTGGGGCTCTCGGGCATCCTGGAAGGCCCCGGGGCCATGGACAACACCCTGCTGGGCTTCATGATCCTCCTTACGGGCCTGGGCGTCTGGACGGCGGTCTCCCGCCTGGCCAGGAACGCCCGGCGCACGGCCATCCACACCTGCGGCCAGCCTGTCGACCCCGCGTCCACCCACGTGGGCCCGGCCGACGTGTTCGCCACGCCGCTTTCACTCCTCACCCGTCTGAGCCGGGGCCATTTCCAGGTCCCGCGCCACGGAGGCAGCCATGACTAGCGTGTTCGAAGCGGCCTTCGCCCTGCTGGTGTTTCCCGGCGGGGCCATGGCCCTCTCCATGGGACTCTTCCTCAAGGGCGTGGACCGCCGCGTGGCGGCAAGGCTCCAGCGCCGCGTGGGGCCGCCGCTGATGCAGCCCCTGTGGGACGTGCTCAAGCTGTGCTCCAAGGAGACGCTCATTCCCGCCACGGCCAACGAGGCGGCCTTCCTGCTGGCCCCGGTGCTGGGTCTGGCGGGGGTGCTGGTGACGGCGGCGGTGCTGCCCATCGGTGGCGTGTGGTCGGGCGTGACGGGCCTGGGCGACCTGCTGCTGCTGCTCTACCTGCTGCCCATCCCGGCCATGGCCTTCATGGTGGCGGGTTCTGCCTCCAGCTCGCCGTACGGGGCGCTTGGCTTCTCGCGCGAGATGGTGGTGATGTGCGCCTACGAGCTGCCCTTGATCGCCGCGTTCCTGGCGGCGGGGGCACGGGCCGGGGGCGAGGGCGCGCAGGCGCTCTCCCTGGCCCACGTGATGGCCTACCAGGCAGCCCACGGCCCCTTCCTGCTCGACCCCGTGATGTGGCCCGCCCTGGCGGCCATGCTGGTCTTCATCCCCGGCACGCTCTCGGCCGGGCTCTTCGACATCCCCGAGGCCGAGCCCGAGGTGCTGGAGGGGCCGCTGCTCGAATACTCAGGCCCGCTCCTGGCGGCGTTCAACCTCATGAGCGCGGTGAAGCTGGTGGTGGTGCTGGAGCTGGTGGTGGCCCTGTTCTGGCCCAACCCCCTGGGCGGAAACTGGCTCGTGAACCTGGCCTGGCACGTGGCCAAGTGCCTGGGGCTCATGCTGGTGTGCTTCACAACCTTCCGCGTGGCCACCGGGCGTCTTCGCCTGGAGCAGGGCTTCGCGGTGTTCGTCAAATACGCCGCGCCCCTGGCGCTGGCGAGCCTGGCGCTGGCCGTGGCCCTGCGCTGAGGAGGCTTCCCGTGCTCAAGACTCTCGCCAAATACGCCCCGCGTTCGCCGTGGATCTACCGGCTCAACGCGGGCTCCTGCAACGGCTGCGACGTGGAGATGGCCACCACGGCCCTCATCCCGCGCTACGACGTGGAGCGCCTGGGCTGCAAGTACTGCGGCAGCCCCCGCCACGCGGACATCGTGCTCATCTCCGGGCCTTTGACCCTGCGCGTGCGCGACAAGGTGCTGCGCGTCTTCGACGAAATCCCCAACCCCAAGGTGACGGTGGGCGTGGGCGTCTGCCCCGTTTCGGGCGGCGTGTTCCGCGACAGCTACACCGTGGACCAGCTCCAGGAGAACTACATCTCCCTGGACGTGATCGTGCCCGGCTGCCCGCCGCGCCCCCAGGCCATCATCGAGGGCGTGGCCAAGGCTCTGGAAGTCTGGAAAGAACGACTGGAGGTGGCCTGACATGCTGCCCTTCCTGAAGATCATGGTGAAGAACCTGCTGGCCGGACCCAGCACCGATCCCTTCCCCTTCGCCCCGGCCCACACCCCCAAGCGCTTCCGGGGCCGGGCCTGCCACGACAAGGAGAAGTGCATCCTCTGCGGCATCTGCCGCCACGTCTGCGCGGCCGGGGCCATCCAGCTGCGCGTCACCGAGGACGGCATGGCCGTGCACTGGGTGCTCTGGCACAACAGCTGCGTCTTCTGCGGCCTGTGCGCCCACCACTGCCCCACCAAGGCCCTGACCATGTCCGACGACTGGCGCATGACCCATCGCGGCGAGGAGCGCTTCGACCAGCGCGAAGTGAGCTTCGTGCCCTACGGCCAATGCTCCCAGTGCGGGGCGCGCATCCATCCCCGGCCCGAGAGCGTGGTCCAGCAGCTGGGCGCGCGCTACCCCGAGCGCTTCATGATGTGCCCCGTGTGCAAGCGCCAGGAGCTGGCCCGCCGCGTGACGCCCGCAAAGCCTTCCATCACCACCGGAGACTCCGATGAACGAGATAGCGCATAAGAACCTCCACGACGCCGTGACCGGTCTCCTCGGGGAGGATTCCATCCACTGGACCCGCGACCTCAACCGCAACGCCTTCGGCTGGGTGAAGCTCTGCGAGAGCGAGACCCTCAAGGCCCTGGCCCCGCGCCTGGCCGCCGTGCGCGCCCGGCTCATGGCCATCACGGCCTACCGCGCCGACAAGTACGCCCGCCTGGAGGGCCGCGAGATCGCCTACCACTTCGACCTGGACGGCGTGGTGCTCACCGTGAACGTCTGCGTGCACTCCGAGCCGCCCCGCGTGCCCTCCATCGCCCGCTGGTTCCGCAACGCCGACTGGAACGAGCGCGAGTTCATGGAACTCTACGGCATCGAGGTGGAAAACCACCCCAACCCCCGCCGACTCTTCCTGGACCAGACCCTGGACCAGGGCGAGCTGGACCGGCTGATCCCCCTCTCCACCATGATGAACGGCGCCTCCACCAAGACCCTCTGGGAGAAGGTGTTCGCCGGAGTCGACATGCCCCAGTGGGCCAGGGAGTCCAAGTGATGTCCGAGACCTACACCCTCCCCGTCGGCCCCCTGCACGTGGCCCTGGAAGAGCCCATGTACTTCGACGTGCGCGTGGAAGGCGAGACGGTGCGCTCCGTGGAGCTCTCCGCCGGCCACGTGCACCGGGGCATGGAAGCCCTGGCCATGAACCGCAACTGGCTGCAGAACATCACGCTCACCGAGCGGGTCTGCTCCCTGTGCTCCAACAGCCACCCCACCACCTACTGCATGGCCGTGGAGAACCTGGCCGGCGTGGTGGTGCCCGAGCGCGCCGAATACCTGCGCGTGATCGCGGACGAGGTGAAGCGCATCGCCTCCCACCTGTTCAACGTGGGCATCATGGCCCACCTGGTGGGCTTCGATTCGCTCTTCATGCACGCCATGGAGATCCGCGAGATCATGCAGGACCTCAAGGAGGGCGTGTACGGCAACCGCATGAACCTGGGCGCGCTGGCCATCGGCGGCTGCCGCTACGACCTGGACGCGGAGACCACCGCCTTCATGCGCGCCAAGCTGCGCGAGCTCGACCCCCTGCTGGCCGAGCTGACGCGCGTCTACGCCACCGATCCGCTCATCCTCAAGCGCACCCGGGGCATCGGCGTGCTGCCCATGGAGGAGGCCCGTCGCTACGAGGTGGTTGGCCCCGTGGCGCGCGCCTCTGGCATCGCCTACGACGTGCGCCGCAAGGCCCCCTACGCCGTGTACCCGCAGCTGGACTTCGAGGTGCAGACCGACACGGCGGGCGACGTGCACTCCCGGGCCATGCTGCGCCTGCGCGAGGCGGCCCAGTCGGCCGTGATCCTGGAGCAGTGCCTGGACGCCATCCCCGAAGGCCCCATCTGCCTGCCCGGCGCGGTGTTCATCCCCGAGGGCGAGGCCGTGGCGCGCTCCGAAGCCCCGCGCGGCGAGGTGTTCTACTACGTGCGCTCCGACGGGTCGGACTCGCCCCAGCGGCTCAAGTGGCGCGTGCCCACCTACATGAACTGGGAGGCCCTGCAGGTGATGATGGACGGCTGCCAGGTGGCGGACATCCCGCTCATCGTCAACAGCATCGACCCCTGCATCTCCTGCACCGAGCGCTGAAGAACCGGAGGACTTGAAATGGAGAGGGCCGCTCCGAGAGGAGCGGCCCTTTTTGTCGCGGGAGTACGGTTGGTTGCGCCCCATGACGTCCCGAAACGTCAGGAGAAAAATGCACGAATTTCGCCATCTGTCGCGCGCCCGACAGTAATGCCCGCCCCACGGGGGCATAAGGAGGGCGCGCCGGGCGAGCCCGGCCGGAGCGAAACCATGCACGAGTCATCCCTTGCCTTGAGCATCCTGGACATCGTCCTGCGGCAGGTCCCCGGGGCCTGCACCGGGGCCGTGCGCCGGGTGGACCTCTGCCTGGGAGAATACGCCGGGGTGGAGGAACACACCCTGGCTTCCTGTTTCGAAATGGTGGCCCTGGGCACTCCCGCCGACGGGGCGTCTCTCCTGGTGGAGCGCGTGGCGGCCACGGGCCGCTGCGACCGCTGCGGCGAGGCCGCCGTGCGCCAGGGACGCCTGCTCGGCTGCCCGGAGTGTCCGGGATCGAGCGTCACGCTCCTCACGGGGCGCGAGCTCTACGTGAAAAGCATCGAAGTGACCAAAATTCCAAGGAGGCATGAACATGCCCATGCACTATGAAAATCCCATCGTCTACGCCACGCCCGACAAGTGCGTCGGCTGCAAGAAGTGCGAAGCCGCCTGCGTGAGCGCGCACATCAACATGCCTTTCCGCGAGGCCAAGAAGCGCGGCCTGCCCGTGATCCCCCGCATCAAGGTGATGAAGGTGGAGAATCTCAAGTTCCCCATCCAGTGCCGCCACTGCGAGGACGCCCCCTGCGCCCATGCCTGCCCCTTCGGCGCCATCCGCCAGGTGGACGGCATCGTGAACGTGAAGGAACAGCTTTGCGTGGGTTGCAAGATGTGCGTGATGGCCTGCCCCTTCGGGGCCATCGAAGTGGGCGTCGAGGGCGAAATGGAGCAGCTTGGGCGCACCAAGCAGGGCTCCGCCAAGAAGTGCGACCTTTGCCAGGCCTGGCGCTCCAGCAACGGCAAGGAAGTGTGCGCCTGCGTGGAAGCCTGCCCCAAGGGCGCGCTCCAGTTCGTCGACCTGCGCCAGTACCGCCAGGCCCAGGCCCAGGCCCGCGTCCTTGAGCTGGCCAAGGCCAGCGCACTGGTCCAGAACGTTCCATCCCCCCCACTGACCGCATAGGTCGAGTCAGCGTCCCAGCCGCGTCCGGATCTCGGGCCCCAGACGCGGCGGGGGCGCGCCATCCGTGGTGGGATGGCGAATGCCTTGCAGACCTCCCCGGAGGGCGTGCGCGGTGGTGGGCACGCGCCCGGCCCCGGGACCATTCACAGACATCCGGAGGAGCGCGTGCGACTGACGCTCTCGGTGACGGGCCGTCGCTGCGACCTGGCCCTTCACCCCATTTCCCCGTGCACGGCCAGGAACATCGAGGACCTGGGCCGCAAGTTCTACACGAAAAAATACATCCACTGGTGGCGCGGCGGCAGGACAAGCACCTGCGGCATGCTCCTGGACGACGACTGCCGGGCGCATGCCGTGGTGGGGCAGTCCCAAGTCCCCGTGGACCTCTCCGGCGCGGCGGCCAACGCCTCGCACCTGCGGCGCGAGCGCTATCTTTCCAGCCGCGCCAGGCACCTGGCCCTGCTGGGCTACGACGACGAACACTGCCGCGCCACCTGGACGTGGCACGGCGTGGAGTCCTTCGATCCCGCGAAGCTTCGCGTCACCGCGCACCGCTGGGACCGCGTGACCGGACAACCCGACTACGTGGTGCTGGAACGCGTGCTCTACGAGGGCCGCTGCGCCGACTCGGAAGACACCCACGGCAGCACGGGCTTCACCCTGGTGGATCCGCGCGTCATCGACCTGGAGGATCTGCGCCGCCACGAGGCCCGCGACCAGGGCAAGCTGCGCGACCTGACCTGCGATGTCCGCTCCCGGCCCGTCAGGCCGGACGTCCCGGCGGCGTGCGTGGTCTCCGGGCGCTCGCTGCTGCTGCCCGTGCCCCGCAGCGACGCCGAGGGCGTCTCGCAGGGGGGCGGCGGCTCCATCGCGGTGCGCCTGCGCATCCGGGCCGACGTGGTGGTGCAGGCGGGCGGCGAGGCCCACGGCTGCGAATACTGCCGCCGCAGCCTGGAGGCCCTGACAGAGATGACCACCGGGCTCACGGTCCAGGAGTGCTTCATGCTCTCCGACGAGGACCTGCATCCCTTCCTGCCCCGGGTGCACGCGCACCTGGACTGCTCCTCCCGGGCCATGGACGCCCTGCGAGCCGCCGTGCGCGACTGGGAGCGCCGCCGCGCGGCCTAGGGGGCGGCATGCGGTTTGTCCAGGCGCGGCAGAGACGCCGCCGCGCGGCCTGAATGCGCTGGCGTGACGGCATGACGGCCCCGGTTCTCCCCGTCAGGGGAGGGCCGGGGCTTTTCGTGCATGGGAAGCGCTGCACTGCAGGAATCGACTCAATCAACTGGCTCCTAGTGTCGTGATTTTGAAAACATGAAATGTTTTTCAAAATTAAAATCAATGGTTTTGCATGATTGCCTCAAGAGTCCGTATGGACGGATTTTGAGGACGCGATACTAGCGCATGAGCGTGCGGCGGTTCTGGTAGAGGTGCGCGGCCAGGAGCGCCGCGAACACCGCTCCGGCGGCCACGTGGAGCCCTTCCCAGACCAGCAGGCCGCCCAGGGCCAGGCCCAGCGCGCCCAGCATGCCGCGCTTCACGTTGCGTCGGGCCGCCGCGCCAGCCAGGGTCCGCTGGAGGTTCTCCAGGTGCTCGCGGACCTTCTCCGGGTCCGCGCCCAGGGCCTGCGCGATCCTTTCGAGAATGTCCTTCAGGCCGATGCAGGCCTTGTCGTAGAGCACCAGCAGGCTGCCGACGCGCCTGTTGGCCTCCGTGCGCAGGACGCCCGGGGTCTTGCGCAGGGCCTCGCGCACCGTGTTGCTGATGTCCTCGGCCTTCAGGGCGGCGTCGCGGAAGCGGACGCGGCCTTCGGTTTCGCAGACGACCATGGTTTGCTCCTTCATGCCGTTGAGAGGTGGAGAAACTAGGCGTCAGGGGTCGGTAAAAGTCAACCATACGTCGGGAAACGCATTCTGGGCGGCACTCGATGCGAATGCGCGGGGCTGCCGCGCCCGAGCGCGGCGCGGGGGAAGCGCCTGGGGGCGGTTCAGCCCTTGGCGTGGAAGCGGGCGTCGGCCCTGTGGCTGGAGGCGTTTTGCGCAACGCCCTCGAACCACCCGATGCGCGGGGCCTCCCAGGCGTCGAAGGCCGGAACGTAGGGCTTGATGTCCAGCACGGGGGTTTCGTCGAGCATGTCCACGTTTTCCACGAAGACGCGCTCGCCGTCGTGGCCTGTGAGCCGCAGCACCGAGAGCCCGATGGGGTTGGGGCGGCAGGGGGAGCGCGTGGCGAAGACGCCGTGCAGGGCGTCGCCCAGGTAGGGCTTCACCAGGAGTTTGGCGTCCCTGATCTCGTGCAGATGGTAGAGCAGCACGATGTGGGAGAAGCCCTCCAGGTCCTTGAGGCCCTGGCGGTAGGGTTCGAACACCTCGATGCGCCCCGCCACGCCCAGCGCGCCCACGGGCTGGATGGGCATGCCCTCGGCGCGGGCGTGGGGCGTGCGGGCCACGCCGATGGGCCGGTAGGTGAAGGTCACGGAGCGCCTAGCCCTTTGCGCGCCCGTAGCGCAGGAAGAGCGCAGCGGCCCCGATAACCAGCAGGATGGCCCCCGGGTGGGCGAAGGAGAGGGGGATGCCCAGCCCGGCGGCGGCCAGGGGCAGCACGCGCCCGAAGAACTCCCGCTTGGGCAGGCGTTCGCAGAGCCGCGCCCCCTCGGTGGGGCAGGGCAGAGTGCCCCCCAGACAGACCTCCACAAGATAGAGCATAACGTAAGCGAGCACGATGACGGCGAGCAGTTCCATGGCGAGCCTCCGGGGCATGAGCCCAAGTCCCTGCTACTCCGCCGTGGCGCAAGGAGCCAAGCGATTCACGTTTCCGTGAAGAAGCGTGACGATGAGACACGAGGGGCGATCGGTGCTAGGTGGTTATGTCAAGGTGGACATCGCATGATCCGAGACAACCTGATCCATTTTCTCAAGTCCCTGGGCGCGGACGACCTGCGCTTCGTGCTGGACCGCGTGGGCGACGCGGAACAGGGAGCGCCCGGCCCGGGCGGGGAGCGCCAGGGCAAGGCCCCCTGCCCGGCCAAGAGCTTCGACGTGCCCTCCGACGTGAAGCACCTGGACCCGGCGCAGCTCCTGGCCCTCACCGAGTCGTTCCGGGAGTGGCGCGAGGCGGCTGCCAGCCCGGCGCGCAAGCGCTCCCGGACGCGGCTGTGGCTGCTCTTCCTGCTCATCCGCTACGGGGCGCTCAAGCTGGGCGAGGCCATCACCGTGGACGACCGGGAAGACTTCGACTTCGCGCGCTTCGCGCTGTCCGTGCGCGGCGACCACGCCCGCACCGTCCAGCTGCCCAAGGAGGTCTCCCGCGAGATCGCCGCGCGCCTCGACGAGCCCGCCTGCGCCTCCCTGCGCGGCGAGGTGTTCCACCTGGACCAGGGCTTCGTGCGCCGCAAGTTCTACGAGCAGGCCGACGCCTGCGGCGTGCCGCGCGAGCTGGCCAATCCCCGGGTGCTGCGCCACTCGCGCGCCGTGGAGCTGCTGCGCGAGGGCCTGCCCATCAAGGTGGTCCAGACGCTCATGGGCCACCAGAGCGCGCACCTCACGGCCCAGTACGTGAACTTCAGCGAGTCCGACATCAAACGCATCGTCAACTACTACATCCTCAAGGAGTCCTCCATGAAGACCAGCGCCCGCAACGCCTTCACCGGCAAGGTCAGTTCCATCCGTTCGGGCAACATCCTGGCCGAGGTGGAGGTGGTCACGGCCAGCGGGCTCAAGGTGGTCTCGGTGATCACCCACGAGAGCCTGGCCTCCCTGGGCATCCGGGAGGGTTCGCTGGTCACGGCCACGGTGAAGGCCCCCTGGGTGATCCTGGTCAAGGAGGACGACAAGCTCAAAACGAGCGCCCGCAACAAGTACAGCGGGCGCATCGTCAAGGTGAACGCCGGGCAGATCTCGGCGGAGGTGGTGGTGGAGCTGCCCGACGGCACGCTGGTCTGCTCCCTGGTCACCGACGAGTCCGTGAAGGCCCTGGACCTCAAGGTGGGCGACGAGATCTGCGCCCTCTTCAAGGCCTTCTCCGTGATCCTCAACGTGGAGTAGGTCCCTGCGGGACGCAGATCCGGGAGCGGCCCGGTGTTGCATCCCCGGAACCCTGCCGCGAGCTCGTTCAGGCCAAATGCAAATCCATCAGATCAGTGATCCGGAAAACGCGACACCCTCGCAGTCGCGACACTAGTTGCCGGGTTCGCACTGCTGCACGGACAACTCGCCCCGGAAGCGCCGGGCTTCCTTGTCCGCGCGCACGGCGAAGCGCTCCAGGCAGCCGCCTCGGCCCCGGGTGTCAACCTCCCAGCGCCAGCCGTTGGGGCCGGGCTCCTTGCGCAGGGGCCAGAAATTGAGCCAGGTGGTCTCGGAGGCCTTGGGCGCGGCCTTGTCGCGGCGCACGGCCAGGTCCACGGGGTACTGGACGGCCTCGTCGCGCGCCGCGTCGTAGCCGAAGACCGAGGAAAGCATGAGCATGCAGTTCCCCGCCGAGGAAAGGTGGAACTCCCGGGCCTGGCCGTCGCCGTCGAGGTCGCGCAGGCGCAGGAGCTCGGGGCGTCCGGCGCGGTCCTTCCCGGCAGGTTCCGGCACGAAGTAGGCGAATTCCGGCCCGGCGGGGATGCGCCAGGGCAGGTCGAAGGCGTCGCGATCCTCCAGAGGGTCGACGATCTTCAGGGTGTTGCGCGTCGCGCCTGTGCCCGCGTCCACAAGGGAGAGCCGCGCGGGGCCGCTCCAGGAGGAACCCCGGCTGTAGTCGGGGCAGGTGTATTCCTCGTCGCGGGGGTGTTCCTGGCGTTTGGGGTCGTCCATCCAGAGAACGTAGGCCCGGCCCTGGACGCCCGGCACGGGCGCGGCCTCGATCACCCGGGCCTTGGGCGGCAGCGAGGCCTCGCGGCCCGCGAGCACGGCCACGTTGGCCCAGGCGGGCCTGCCCTGGGCCTGGGGCGGCGCGACGAAGCGCCCGTCGGGACGGGCCTTGAAGACCTCGGTGGTCAGGGCGTCGATGCGCCACTGTCCGGCCGCGTCCTGGGCCTGGGGGCCGCAGGCCTGGGCCTCCACGGCCACGGTGAAGCCCCCGTTTTTGTACTGGCTGGAGACGGCCTTGAGGCAGCCCGGAGCCAGGCCGGGCTGCTGGGCGGCGATCCAGGCCAGGAGCAGCGGGGCGGCCTGTTCCTGGGTGAGGGCCGCGCGGGAGGCGGCGGGCGTGCAGACCAGCACGGCGAGAAGCGTCAGGACGTGGACGGTGCGCATGGCGGTTCCCCCTTTCCAGGGGATGTTAGCGCGAATGCTCCCGAGGCCAACAGGCTGTGCTTCTTTGTCCGGAGAGCAGAGGCCCGTGCCGTCACGCCCGGCCCGTTCGCCCACGAGCGGACGCGCCAGGCCTGAGCCTGTTGGAAATGGTTGCGGATTGCTGGGCATGTGCCCTCAGGAGGCTTCCAGGTCCTTCCCGGCGCGCAGGAGCGCGCGCACCTCTGTGAAACGCCGCTCCATGGTCGAAAGCTCCTCCAGGGCGGCGGCCTCGGCCGGGGAGCGCTCCACCACGCGGCGTACCGCCCCGTGCTCGAACACCAGCCGCCGCTTCGCGGAAAGGGCCAGCACAGGGTCGTGGGTGGCCATCACCACGATCTTGTCCGAGCGCACCAGCAAGTCCAGAGCCTTGGACTTGTCCACGCCCGCGTTCTCGATCTCGTCGATGAGCAGAACCGGCGACCAGCTCAAGAGCGCCGTGTCCGCGATCATCAAGGCGCGCGACTGCCCCCCCGAGAGCTGCGTGAGCTGCGTGCCCGGCCCGAAGGGCTCCCCGGCCAGGGCGTTGGCCGCCTCCAGCACGCGGCGCGCGGCCTCCTCGGGGTCGGCCGCCTCGCGGCTGTGGGCGTGGGTGCGCACGAAATCGAGCACGTTCATGTCCAGCACGAAGTTCATGTTCTGGGTCAGCTGGGCCACCAGGCGGCTCTGCAGGGCGAAGCGCTCGTCGGCGTCCGGGGCGCGGCCGTCCAGCAGGAGCGTGCGCCCCGTGGGCGTGTCCGCGCTGGCCATGGATTCGATGTCGGAGAGGAAGCGGCTCTTGCCCGAGCCCGTGGGGCCAAGCAGGGCCGTGACCTCGCCGGGCCGGAACGTCACGCCTGCGGCCTCGGGGCGGCCCGACTTGTCGCGCCCGGCCGTGAGCGTGAGCGATGCCAGGGTTTTTCCGGCGTCAGTCTCCATGGGGGCCTCCGAAGCGGGCCTTCTTCACGTTGCCCTTCTGGTAACGCTCGCCGATGCGCGTCTCCGAAAGGCAGTAGGAGCACACGGCGGCGGGCATGGAAAAGCGCAGGCGCATCTCGGTGACGCTTTCGACTCCCGGGGCCATGGCCATCACCCGGGCCAGCTCCGCGCAGCCCTGTCCCGTGAGGCCGTTCACGTGGCGGATCACCGCGCGTTTGTTCATCTGGCGGATGCGGTAGCGGTAGACCTCGCGCTCAGCCTGGGACACCAGGTCGCCCTTGGTGACGATCACCAGGTCGGCCATGCGCAGCATGGGGCCGATCTTCTCGGGCGCGTCGATGCCCATGAGGTTGTCGATCACGCACAGGGCCAGCGCGCCCCGGATGTGCGGGGAGCAGCGGTTGCACAGCCCCGCCGTCTCGATCACCAGGCAGCCCGCTCCCTCGCCCTGCGCCCAGGCGAAGGCCTCCTCCAGGTTGGACGCGTAGAAGTGGTCCGGGCACAGGCCGCCGGAAAAGGCCACCACGGCCCGGACTCCGGCCTCTTCGTAGAGTTCGGCGTCACGGCTCTGCAGGCAGTCGAACTTGACCACCGCGCACCGTTCGCCCTCCCCGGCCAGGGCGCGGCAGGCCCGGGCCACCACCGATGTCTTGCCGCACGAGGGCGGACCGGCCACCGTGACCAGCTTCACCGCGCGGCCCGCACCAGCGCCCGGAAGCGCGCGTTGAGCCGGTCGCGCAGGGCGTTCACGTCGTTGTCCTCGATGTAGTCCCAGCCCACCCACTTGAGCTTCGCCTCGGGCGGCAGCGGCGAAGGCCGCGAGCCGTCCATGGGCGCGAACCACGCGGCGCTCTCGATGGAGGCGAACCCCGAGGCGAAGAACTCCAGCACAGGGGCCAGTCGCTCATGCTCCGAGGCCTTGGCCAGGAGGTAGAGGGGGCTCGCCGCCGCGCCGTCCTCTGGCCAGAGGATGCGGATGTGATCGGGCTGGCGCGTGCTCTTGGCGAAGAAGGCCGGAATCACGTAGATGCCCCCCGCGCGCTCCTCCGAGGTGCCCACGCTCTTGACCATGCTCGACGAGTGCATGAGCCCCCGCGCGTTGGACGCCAGGGCCTCCAGGCCTTCCATGCCGAAGTCCTTGTAAAGGTTCAGCACCACGGCGTCGGCCATGTCGTCGCCGTCGCCGCACATCACCACTTCGCCCTTGTAGCGCGGGTGCAGCAGGTCCTCCCAGCGCCTGGGCAGGGGAAGGTCCCCCAGGCGGCGGGTGTCCGCCATGAAGATGTAGGGCGTCGCGCCGTACACGGTGTAGCGCCCGCGCGGGTCCACCAGGCCCGCCCGCTCGTGCAGGGGCGAGAGCGTACGGGTCGGCGCGGACTTGAAGACCCCGGGGCGCACGAAGCGGTCCGCGAACTCCCGGCTCCAGAAATCCCCGAAGCCGATGGAACCGATCACGCCGGGCAGCCGCGCCGGGTCCGTCTCGCGGCGGATGGGGTCGTAGGGGTCCACGGAGGTGCAGCCCATGGGCAGGTGGAACCTGAACGACTCGCCGCGCCCCGCGTACCCCGAAGCCACTTTCTCCAGAGCGTCCCGCACCACAAGCTTCACCGGGCAGGGCGCATAGAGCAGCAGGTCCACCGGCTCGCCGGGCAGCCCGGAGGCGTCTTCGCGCCCCATGGCGCGGACGGAGTTCATCAGGTCGTCGAGAGCTTTCATGTGTGTCGTCCTTGGAAACAGGCCTGTTCAAAAATGTATGGTAAGCTTCAAAAATGAAGCGCCGAAGACGCTTCCAAACGGCCCGGCAGGCCGTTCTCCGCGCGGCGTCGGCTTCACCATACACCCGCAGCAAGAGCCGCGCCACCTCGCGCCGTTGCCTCCCGGGGCGATAACGCCTATGACCCTGGGAAACCGACCCCGCGAGGCACGCCATGCTCCATCGCCGCCCGGTCCCGTCCGTCCTCCTGGCCCTGTTCCTCTTCGCCCTGGCCCTGCCCGCCCTCGCGGCCCAGAAGAATCCAAAGTCCAAAGAGCAGGCCGTCCCGGACCCCAACGCCCAGTCCCTCGCCGAATTCTTCAAGGACGAGGCCGTCACAGCCCCCAAGGCCCTCGACTTCAAGATCGAGGCCGGTTACGCCGACATCCGCGCCGAGACCCCCGAAGCCTCCGGCCGTTACTTCCTCGCCGGGCAGGCCCTCGCGGGCGTCGCCCCGGACATCTACCGCCTCGACCTCACCTTCAAGCACAAGCTCCAGCGAGACATCATCGACCTGGCTCCTGAGTATTTCTTCACGAAGGTGAAAACGTATTACTTCTGGTACAACGGCGGCAACAAGATCGTCTTCAAGCTCGGAAACGGCAAGAAGGCCTTCCCCATCAACAAGAAGGAACTCACCGAGATCAAGGTGAAATCGCTCGAAACCTACACCATCGAAAAGACCAAGCTGCCCATGGACCTCACCATCCAGGACGGCAACACCAGGATCTACCTGCAGATCAAGTTCATCTGAGCCCGGAAATGGGGAGGGTGTGAGCGGCCGGATTGGCGGCGAAGGAGCCTCCGGCGGCCAGGGCTCCGCCCTGAACCCGCTGGAGAGGGCGCTGCCCTCTCCAGACCTCTCCCGCCAGGGGGGAGCCCCCCCTG